>REBL01000151.1 GCA_007692755.1 Nodularia sp. (in: cyanobacteria)
TATGCCGTAGGCTTTACGACAAGCTCAGTACAAGTCTTGCCTGTTCTGGGCGGGCAGTCCTTGCCCTCACCCACAATAGTTTTATCTATTGCAACATTTTAGACGTGTCCCCCAAAGAAGACTCAATGAAAAACTGAGTTTAGTCCACTTCAGTGGACTTTAGCTATAAGCCAGGAACTTAAGTTCCTGGCGGCATCAGAGTGGATGTATGATCAATCAGTTATCGTGTATTTTTGAGTAGAGCTACCTATGTGGTCAATACTCATTTATTTTATGCCCTAAGAATTAGTGATTTTTTATCCATTTAAAATAAGCGAAAAGCCGATAAAATAAGCTTTTTGACTTTTGACTTTTGCCTTGCGGTACTAGTTTTAGGGATTTCCAGAAAATAAATTGCCCCATTTCATCAGACCATATTTGTTCTTGATCCCCCCTGCTCTCTGCTCCCCTGCTCCCTGCCCCCCTGCTCTCTGCTCCCCTGCTCTCTGCTCCCCTGCCTACCTCAGCAATGGAATATTTTTTTAATTGGAAGTTCCTTAGCCCTCTTTAATTTGCAAGCCCTCTGACGTGGGGTCAAAATTCTGGGGAAAATGCGTGCTGCGATCGCAATCTGCTTTTTCCAGTTTCGTTCCCTTAAGATTAGCTTGACGCAGGTCAGCTGAAAACAACAAAGCCCCCCGCAGATCAGCATCTTGTAAATTAGCTTGACTGAGATTTGCAAAGCTGAGGTCACAGCCTCTGAGATTCGCACCATTGAGATTCGCTTCACTCAAGTCAGAGTAACTGAGGTCAGACCCCTTAATATCAATCCCTTGCAAATCAGCATCACCCAAATTCGCCCCACTAAAATTGCGTTTCCCCTCTGCATACCTTTCTAAGAGAATCACAGCAGTATTAATGATCTGTTGAGAGTTTGTTTCAGACATAGAACCGCCTCACAGCTTATCTAATGAGCATCGTAGTCGAAATTCATTTGCGATAGTCTCCAGTATACCCATTAATTAAACTAAAATCGGCTTCTATAGATAGCTGAGGCTACTACAAAGACCCACCTTTTACATTACGCGATCATAATAACTGTTGAAATTACGTTTCTGCCCATTAGCAACTATACCTAAAAGATTAATAGGAGCCATTTTTAGGTCAGCTACTACTCTCTCCAACACAGAACGGTCTGTTCTATCTATTCTGGCTACCACCAAAAGACCGTCTGTTTGGGAACCTACCAAACTAGTATCAGCTAGTCCAACGAGAGGCGGAACATCATAAATAACTAAGTCAAAGGTGTTGTGAAAATCTGCCATCAGTCGTTTCATTTTTTCGGATGAGAGCAACTTCGCACAATCCGGTGGCACAGGGCCAGAAGTAATGATAGATAATTCGTTCATAGAAGGTAGTTGTTTAATTACTTGTTCAACTGGTAAATTTGAACTAATTAAATTACTTAATCCCCATAGATTATTTAAATTGGATAAAGAATGAATTGTGGGTCGGCGCATATCTGCATCTACAAGTAATACTCGTCGCCCCATATCTGTAGCTATTTGAGCTAGATTAAAAGCAATTGTAGATTTGCCCTCACCTTGCATCGGTGAACTAATAGTAAGAGACCTGATTTGACTATCAGAATTTAACATTTGAATATTTGTATAAAGCATCCGTACAGCTTCTACAAAGTTGATGGAATAGTTGTTATAGTCTAGCTCTGCTACAGTATTGGTTTCGGTAGCAGTTTCAGTAACTGAATCTGACAACTGAACGATGGCATTTTGTGATTTAATGGTTTGGAGTTGATCGCTTTGCAATTCGCTATTGAAGGGAATATTGCCTAATAAAGGAATTTTTACCCTTTCTTTGATGCTCCAGGCGTTGTGATAGGTATGATCAAGCTTTTCTATGAGTAACGCCGCACCAATACCCAAAGAGATACTTGCAGCTAATCCTAGAATGATATCGCGGATGATATCTGAAGATACCACAGGATTTGTCGGCTGGTTGGGTACTTGAATTAATTGCCAACCTATTTGTGTCTGAGAATTTTGAATTTGTAAATTTTCGCGGCTAGATAAAAAACGATTCAGACTTTCAGTGGCAATTTGTAATCTACGCTGTATTTCAGTATATTGTCTGACTAGGTTCGGTAATTCGGTGCTTTGTTGTGCCAATATCTGTTGGTTTCTCTCCAGTTCCTGCTTGTTAAGCTCTAAAGACTGAAGTAAAGAGGCTGCTTCTGCGCGCTGGGTTCGGATATATCGTTCCGATTCTTCTTCTATTAATGGTATCAGGTTGTCCCGTTTCTCCCTTAATGTGATCATATTCGGGTTTTCGTCTTGTAAAAGAGTTGATGTAGTGGCAATTTGAATAATTAATTGCCGCAATTCAGTATTTAATGCCTGATACACAGGATACCTATCCAGCACAGCTTTTTTGCCGTCTTCACTTTGTAAAAAAGCAGCATTGGCACGAGCTTTCGCTAACTGTAGTTCAAGTTCTTGATTTTGTTGCGTGAAATTAACAGTTTGTCCAGCAATTTGACTGGCAAGGGAATCTGGACTCAGAAAATTATATCTTTGTTGAAAAAGTTGCAATTCTCTCTGAACTTGATTGACTCGATTTTGGAGAGATGGTAGTTCTCTGTTAATGTATTCTAATCCTTGACCTAGCCTAGTTTGCTGTTTCTCCTTGCTGTATTCTAAATAACCTTGAGCGATTTGCTCTAATACTTGTTGCGATTCCAGTGGATCTTGACTACGATAGCGTACTTCTAAAATCTTAGTTTCCCCTAAACGAGAAATGCTAAAAGAACGGCTCAGATAGTTATAGTTAATGTGTGGATAGGTAGCTTGTAACTGCTTAATGCTGTTATCAATCACTTCAGGACTCTTGAGAACTAGAATTTGACTTTCATAATCTAAAGTCGATTGATTAGATGACCTCAATGGGTTAATTCCTCTGACCACATCACTTACTCTATTATCATAAGCAACAGGTTCAATAAGCATCTGAAACCTGCTTTCGTATTGTAGTGGTTTGGGATTTACTATTAAGTTGATAACTACACCTACCATCATAGTTGTGGTTACCCCAACAATGAGTCCCATTCGGCGCTGCAACAATTCCACAAATGGTTTATAGTTCCATTCTTCACCTTGCTCTTCATTGCCCAGGGTATTTTGATATGGAGAAAATGGAATTATCGGATTTTTACTAGTTTCGAGATTTGAAGATCCGTTGGCTCGATTATTCATAGATTTATATAATGATGAAATTTTGGAGTAGTCTATTACTATTTATTTAGGCTAAATCGGTCAAATTTTGCTTTTGTGGGAGGACAAAACTCATATTTTCAGCCCTTATTAACAAGAAACTGCGTTGTTATGATAACTGATTCTATTGCTTCATATTTTTGCTATTCTCCTTTGAGTTTGTATTGTAAAACTATAGGACTCATATTTGACTTATGAAACACACCCTACATATACTTGGATTTTTTCAATAATCAAATCGGATTCCTATAGCAAGTAGTTTCATTTTTTTACTCAATCTAAATTATTAATAGTTAACTTATATATTTTAATTATGTCAATAGTGAAAATTAAGAAACATTAGAAACTTAATCCATTTTTTAGAGATTTTTGAAAAAGCAAAGAGGTATGATGATCAGCGCGATCGCCTGGGAAATTTCAGCAAGGGATAATAAATATCGAAGTCTGAGCATTAGCGAATTGATGGAAGTATCCGCTCTAAGTCTTAATTTGACTAGATGATGCTCAAGTCATTTATTAGCCTAAGCTGTGGAACGCTGTGCGGACATCTTCTGCCTATTGGCGCAGCATTTTACCTTGGTAGAAGTACGAAAAGCGCGACTGTGTTGCTGTTTTCATGAGTTGTATATCAAGCATGAAAATTGTCACTACTATATTTAGCAGTAGCAATAAAAAATACACATGATTTCGATGCCTGGATCAATTTATTTTTATACATAAATATTTACGTATATGTGTGCCGGATTTAGTATAACACTCTATCTCAGATAGTTATATGTCAGTTAGGATCTTTGATTACTTCGTGAGAAAGTATACGCTAAAAAAATGTTTGTCGAATTGATCAAGTAAATATTAAACAATTACACGACTGAGCATTAATTTTACTATGGCTGCATAAATCATGGCTGCCCTCATATCCAGTAATAACTCGTAATTCTTTATCATATGAGGATTATCCACCAATTAACAATACGTACAATTACGGCTTATTTAAGTAAGGAATTAAAATTTTAGTAGAGAAAATCATCTGCCAAATAAGCCAATTTGTAAATATTTCTTTTGTTTTATGTTGTTATGTGAATATCTTCCCCAGGGCTACTGTGAAAGATATAGAACATAATAGGGTTGAGTAACTATATATTTTGTCAAGCAAATTTACATAGCTTGATAAAAAACTATTAGTTACTGGGTAAGATAAAAAGATAGTAGTAAAGTTTCAATATAGGATCACATTTATTACCAAAATTTAGTCACGCTTATCGAACTATCAGGGGGCAAAGGTGGACGTTGTTTTACATCCGTGATTCACTAATTACTGAAATGGTTCGGTGGTATCACCAAAAAGTTGTTCAATCTAGAATATGATTAATGAAACTCAACAAATGGATTAATCAAAAGGTAATATCGCCATCCATTGCTCTGGAGTCAGCATCTGAATATGAGGATTCTTTCCCAGTTCAGCAATCAATTAAATTATCTGTTGTCACACAGTATTTTCCCCCTGACTATGCTGCTACGGGACAATTAATTGAGGAACTTGTTAAGCAGTTAGAACAGCAAGGGGTAAATATTGAGGTCTTTACCAGTCAGCCTGGATATGCCTTTGGCTTAAGTACGGCTCCATGTTTAGAACGTGTTGATGGAATTAAGATCCAGCGATCGCGTAGCGCTCAACTTTTTCCAGGCAGAATTCGTGGTAAGCTTGCCAATGGTGTTTTATATACCTTACGCAGTTTTCTATACTTGCTGAGAGCTTGGCGGCGTAATGATGTATTATTAGTAACTACAGCCCCACCATTTTTACCCATTGTAGGTTACTTAGTCAATATCCTCTTCAAACTGCCCTACGTCTGCATAATATATGATCTCTATCCAGATATTGTGGTTTCGTTGGGTGTAGTGTCTAAGAATCACTGGGTGGCAAAACTTTGGCTGGCACTGAATCGGCGAGTTTGGCTGAAGGCTAAAGGAATTGTAGTTCTTAGTCCTGAGATGAAACAACGGGTTTTAGAGCATTGTCCGCAAGTGGCGCATAAAGTTTCTATCATTCATAGTTGGGCTAACCCTGAATTTATCGTACCCATTGCCAAACAAGAAAACTGGTTTGCTTGGAAGCACAACTTAGTAAATAAATTTACCGTGCTTTATTCTGGTAACATGGGTCGATGTCATGACATAGATACTTTATTAAAGGCTGCGATAGAACTGCAAGATGAGCCAATTCAGTTTGTGTGTATTGGTGGGGGAGCCAAACGTGAAGAATTAATTGTACAAGTCAATGAATTAGGGCTACATAATTTTACATTTTTGCCTTATCAAGATAAAAAAGATTTGCCCTATTCCCTCACTTCTGGCGATTTGTCTTTGGTGAGTATTAATTCATCCAGTGAAAGTTTAGTGTTACCTAGCAAGCTTTACTCAGCATTAGCCAGTGGCAGGCCATTGGCGATAGTTTGTTCACCCCAATCCAGCTTAAGAGAACTAATTGGCGAAGCCGAATGTGGTGCAGCATTTGATTATGGTGACGGTCATGGACTGGCGGAATTTATCCGCTTGCTTCAGCGTAACCAACAAGTAGGGGAGCAGATGGGTAAAGCAGCTCGTAAGTATTTACAATCACACTTTACGCCTAAAATCATTGCTCAACAATACCTTGATGTTTTGCGTCAGGCGTTGAAAATTCCTAAAATTTAAGCTTCTTTTGGCATGGTAGAGGAGTTGGGCAGAGTGATTCAATACTTCAAACAAGTTAATGTGTATAATTCATCTATCTGTGGTATAAGTTATTCAGGAAAATAAAGGACAAAAATAGAAGCGTAAATCACTGACTGATTTATTCTCAGAAAATTAAAAATCACACTTTATTAAAAAAAGTATTGAAAAATATTCAATGCTGACTCTAAATATAGAGTGCTAGTTTTTAGGAGTTGGGCTTTGATGGTCTAATTGATCTCAGTCCCTCCCCACGTAACCTTCCTATCTTATTATTTATATTAGGAGGTCGAATTGCAGAAAAGGTGTGACCGAAATCGGAAACGTTCCAAACGTAGAGCTATCTACTGTCCTATTCATGGCTGTTATCTCGATAGTGTGAGTAAAAAATATCGACTTTTTGCTGACCAACCCGGTCAGTTAGAGCAACGGGGTTTAAGTCGGCGGGCTGCATCGTTGTCGATAGCAAATCACACAGCTGTTCCTATACAAGGGGAGTGGTTAGAGGCTTTTTGGTGTGAACAGTGTCAGCAAAAAAATTGGTATTATGTGCGTCAGTCTGATGATGGCATATATAAGATTTCCTTAGCGCCCAGGGAATTATGGCAGCAGGTAACAGGAGTAATTGATCCTCATGGTAATCCTTCTGTGGGTGAGTTTACGCGCAAAAATTCTAAACAGCTAAGTTGTCATACTGTAAATTCTTTTTATTGTCTATGAATAGTCACAAAAGTTTTAAAAAGGAGGATTAATTCGTAGTATTTAGTATTTCCAGAAGATGCAGTTTAGCTACTTTTTTAGCAACTTGTCCTTATAGCATTTCAGAAATATTAAATCCTGAGTTTTCTGTAACACTACAGATGATTTTGCTAAAGCGATGGAGAGACAATAAATTTAGAGGAAATTTTAAAAGCTATAGTTGACTAAAATCACAGCCGACCACTTTTCAAACAACCTCTGAACTGGGATTTTTTGATAGCAAACTCAAGTTCAACTAAAAGCTGTTCGTGGGTCTGGGTAATATAGTGGTTTATAATACCAAATAATTTGAAAACAGAGGAGCGAACAATGACAGATATTGGTGCAACAATTTGGTTTACAGGATTGAGTGGTGCTGGTAAAACTACTATTAGCGCTGAAGTCGCAAAAATATTACGCCAGCGTGGACTCAAAGTAGAGGTTTTAGATGGAGATATAGTTCGCCAAAATCTCACTAAAGATTTAGGGTTTAGTAGGGCAGATAGAGATGAAAATATTCGCAGAATTGGTTTTGTTGCCCAATTATTAACTCGAAATGGTGTGGTAGTATTAGTTTCTGCTATTTCTCCATATGGGGATGTACGGCAAGAGGTACGCCAAAAAATTGGGAATAATTTTATTGAAGTTTATGTAAATGCGCCTTTGGCTACTTGTGAAGAGCGTGATGTTAAAGGCTTGTATAAACGAGCGCGTCAAGGAGAAATTAAGTTTTTCACGGGAATTGATGACCCTTATGAACCTCCTTTAAAAGCAGAAGTTGAGTGTTTGACTGGTCAAGAAGATATAGAACAAAGCGTGGCTAAAGTAATATCACAGTTCGATGTTTTATGTGACAATTTAGCTGGAGCTTCTGCTTGTTTATAATTTAATCCGGTTCAGTTAGGGTAATTTTTTTTTAATCGGGTAGGTTAATTTGCTCCAAAAAACCCAAGATTATCAAGATTTTTTTGGGTGGCGCTGTTCTTTCATGAACTGGATCAATTTATCAGGTAGAAGGAACAGTGCCAACCTCCGCTTTGATAATCATAAAAATCCTCCAACCGAATCAGTCAAGCATTAGAAATTACAGAATATATACTAAGTAAAATAGGGTAATTTTAATGTGAGGAAACCGAGGACATTTTCTAACAGAGTTATTTATACTTCAGAGAGTAGGATTCGCCACCCTTTGCAATTATTTCGAGAGATGGGGCGCGATTTGCTGGCTTCAAGAGAACTAGCATGGCGATTATTAGTCAGAGATATTAGCGCTCAATATCGACAGTCTCTTTTTGGAGTGTTGTGGGCATTTTTACCACCAATTATTACGGCGACTGGGTTGCTCGTAGCTAGAAATGCTGGGGCGGTAAATATAGGAGAAACAGAAATTCCCTATCCAGCTTATGTGATGTTTAGCATGGCACTCTGGCAGACTTTTGTGGAATCATTAAATAGTCCAATTGCCGCAGTGAATTCAGCAAAACCAATGTTGGCAAAAATTAACTTCCCAAAAGAAGCGATTATATTAGCCAAGGTGGGGGAAGTATTCTTTAACTTTGGCATTAAGTCAATTTTGATTTTAGGCTTGTTTATTTGGTTCCAGATTCCTGTGACTTGGAGTATATTGCTTGCCCCAGTAGCTTTGATTCACTTGGTCATATTAGGTACGGGAATTGGTTTGTTGTTGGCTCCTATTGGGGCTTTATATGGAGATATCGCCAAAGCTATACCGTTAATTTTATCTCCTTGGTTGTTGTTGACTCCGGTGATTTATCCGACTCCTAAACAGGGATTATTTGCTACTATTGTTAATTTAAATCCGGTAACACCTTTATTGGTGACTACACGGGATTTAGCGACAAGTGGATTAGTGACTAACCCGGCTGGTTTTTGGGTAGTTAGTGGTTTGGCTTTTGGGGTGTTACTAATAGCTTGGGTATGGTATCGGTTGGCAATTCCGTTTGTTGTGGAGCGGATGAGTTCGTAATTTATTCCCTGATTGTATTTGTAGTTAATTTTATATTCATTACTAGCTATGACTTTGCTGACATCTGATCAAGACACTTTTGAACAACCACAAGATGACGAAGTTGTTTTATCGGTAAAGAATGTATCTAAGCGGTTTTGTCGGGATTTGAAAAAGTCGCTCTTTTATGGGATACAAGATATAGCGGGTGAAGTGTTGGGATTAAGTAGAAGTACTGTCTCGCTGCGGAAGAGCGAGTTTTGGGCGCTGAACGATGTCAGCCTAGAATTGCGCCGTGGGGAAGCTTTAGGATTAGTTGGGGCAAATGGGGCTGGGAAGACGACGCTGCTAAAGGTTATTAGTGGTTTAATTAAGCCGGATTATGGTTCGGTAGAGGTTAATGGACGAGTTGCGCCGTTGATTGCTTTGGGGGCTGGGTTTAATCCTATTTTGACGGGACGGGAAAATATTTATGT
The DNA here is from genome assembly GCA_007692755.1 of Nodularia sp. (in: cyanobacteria). Lineage (GTDB taxonomy): Bacteria > Cyanobacteriota > Cyanobacteriia > Cyanobacteriales > Nostocaceae > Nodularia. The sequence goes on from REBL01000151.1 coordinate 9,159, forward strand.
CAATATGTCAATTTTGGGTTTGTCAAAGCAGGAAATTGATGCGCGGTTTAATCAGGTTCTAGAGTTTTCGGAGATTGGGGAGGCGATTGATGCGCCAGTTCAGAGTTATAGTTCGGGGATGGCAGCCCGATTGGGGTTTGCTTCTGCAATTCATACAGAGCCAGATATTTTATTGATTGATGAAGTGCTAGCGGTTGGTGATGCCAAATTCAGAAGCAAATGTACACGTAGACTGACTGAGCTTCGCCGGAAAGGGACAGCTTTTATATTTGTGAGTCATAATTCTATGGCAATTATGGCAGTTGCCACTTCTGCTATTTATTTGTGTCGCGGCCAGTTATTATTTTCTGGCAGTACAGAAACAGTTATTAGAAAGTATGAGGAAGATTTATTTCTAGATGGTGTAGAAGTTACTCAAGGAGGAATGTATCTCAAAGAAAGAACAGAATCTCAAAGTTCTGGCATAGATATCACTTCTCTTTGTTTCCAGAATTCACAAAGGAAAACGCTCGATTTTATTACTAGTGGGGAACCTGCTAAATTTTCTGTTGAACTTAAGGTACATCGGGACATTGAAAATATCAGCTTACGTATAGCAGTTTATGAAGTAGGTGGAGAAAGTGACACGGTTTTGTTTTTGAGTGGGATAATGGATGAAAAAACTTTTCATGCTCACCCAGGAAAGTGCGAAATTGTAATTGATGTGCCATATGTAGGTTTTAAACCAGGCATTTATACAGCAAAAATTAATGTTAGACAAGGCAAGCACTTCATATTTGACACTATCGAATCTTATAAATTTATAGTCAAAGGAGATGCAAAGATGAGTAAATGCAAATTTTATCAACCTCGATCATGGCATTTTAGTGAATTATGATAAACTTGTTAAGTAATACTTGATTTGGATGGCTTTTACACAATTACTTAATTAATTAAGTAACGCGACTTAACATCATATTCAATCTAAGAAAAAAAATATTATGAAGTTACTTTATATTGGAGACAATCGAAATAGATCCAATTGGGGCTGTAGAGCTACTTCTATTGCTCTGAGGCGATTGTTAGATCGTATAGCTCCTGTTTCGGGAGTGATATATGGCAAAGAGGTTGCGGCATATTCCTGTACACCTACTCCTATAAATAGTTTGATTCCTTTAAAATTGTTTATGTTTAGTTATAGAAATCGTAACACAAGGTTTTTTAGGGATTATGTAGAATTTGAGAAAAATTTCCACCTAAAAATGGACTATGTTACAGAAAATGTTAATGAAAGTGTAAGAAATTTTCTTAAGTATAAAAACTTTTATCCGCATTTAAGTGAAATATATGAATTTATCGAATCTTGTGATGCGCTTGTATTCAATGGCGAGGGAGACATAATTTTTACTACACCCCCAAGAAGAAATCACATATTTTATTTAATGATCATTGAGATTGCACATCAATTAGGGAAAAAGATTTTTTACGTAAATTCTATGATATCTCCCTGTCCATCGACAGGGATAAATAAAAAAAATTATGATCAAACTATTACAACATTGTCAAAATGTTCCTTTGTCTCAGTTAGAGACTTAGAGTCATTAAGCCTATTAAACAAATTTAATTTAAATACAAAATATGGTTATATTCCTGATGCTCTATTTACTTGGTTTCACTATTTTGATGAATCATCAAAATTAAATTTAAAAAATGGCGATTTCTTAATACCTTTTCCTGAGAAAGAGTCATACTTTGGTAAATTAAATTTATCCAAACCTTATATTTGCGTTGGAGGAAGTTCTTTAGCTGCTTGGGATAAAGAAAAAGCTATTCCAAGATATATAGAATTGGTCAATACTCTAAAAAATATTGGAATTAATACTGTTTTAGTCCAAAGTTGTGACGGTGATGTATTTTTACAAAAAGTTGCATTGAGTACAAATGTTCCAATAGTACCTGTCGAAACTCCTATTTTGCTGGCGGCAACAGTTTTAGCTAATGCTCAAGTATTTATATCTGGGCGGTATCACCCGTCTATTATGGCCTCTTTGGGAGGAACTCCTTGTATATTTCTAGGCTCTAATTCACATAAAACTAGAAGCTTACAAGACGTTCTTGAATATGAAAATGTAGTAGAGTTCTCTGCTTATCCATCGTTACAAGAGTGTCAAGAGATTCTTAAAATGGCTCAAGAAATGCTGGAAGAAGGTGAAGAGAGAAGAAATAAAATTTTAACAGTAGTTAAAAAACTTGCATTAGAGGCTGAATCTGTAGCTACTTTTATTAAGTGATTGAAAAATTAAAAACTGAAGATAAATCTCAAAAACAAAATAATACTTAAAAAAATCTCAAAGTAAATAAAGGAAATCAAGGAATAATGGCAATATCTCATAGACACAAATTTATTTTTGTTCATATACCAAAATGTGGTGGGACTAGTATAGAAAAAGCTTTATGTACATTTACAAAGCTGGATTTAATGAATCCAAGACTATTATCTGAAGAAGAAATTAAAGAAAAGAATTTATTATTGGGTGGTTCTTTGCACAGACTAGAAAGACACCTATCAGCCATTGAAATTAAAACGCTGATTGAAAAGCAAGAATTTGAAGATTACTTCAAGTTTTCTATTGTCAGAAATCCCTTTTCTCGACTAGTGTCTTTTTATAACTTTGTCCTGAAAAATAAAAATCCTGATCATACAAAATTGCAAGTCAAGTTAGTGCTAAATTCTGTTAATTTTAAAGATTTTGTAACTTGCGCCCTTCAAACAGAACAGATGGATCTATTTTTTAATCAATATAAATACATTTGCGATGAAACCCAAAATAATCTCATGAACTTTACAGGCAAACTTGAAAACCTCTCCGAGGACTTTAATTATGGTATTAAAACTATACGATCTAGGGAAAAATTTCCTCTCCGATTACTTCAAAATTTTCCTGGCTTCAAAAAGCCTACTCTACCTCATATAAACCTTTCAAAATCTGTTGATTATAGAGAATATTATGACAATGAACTGAGAGAGAAAGTTGAACAAGCCTGTGAAAAAGACCTCTATTTTTTTGACTATCAGTTTTGATTAATTCTTCAATCCTAAATATAGGATAAGGTATTCTTTCCCATTCCAAATCTTTCACAAGATTAAAATGAAGATTAAAACAACGGTTGATAATCTAAAGCCTTTTGAGAGTACAAAATCTTGATTTCAATCATTGCTATTATCCCCGCCAGAGGTGGTTCTAAAGGCGTTCTTGGGAAAAACATCCGCCTCCTAGTAGATAAACCCCTCATCGCGCATTCAATCATAGATGCACAAGAAGCCCATTTGGTTGATGCGATCTACGTCACGACCGACGACTCAGAAATTGTATCTGTATCACGCAGCTATGGAGCAGAAGTAATTCAACGCCCAATAGAATTGGCGACAGATACTGCATCATCAGAATCTGCTCTTCTCCATGCTTTAACTGAAATTGAAAAAACAGGTATCAACCCTGAACTGGTTGTATTTTTACAATGTACATCTCCTCTACGTACTGGATCAGATATTGATCGGGCTATCGAGCAATTGCGTTCAGAAAATGCAGATTCCTTACTCTCTGTTTCCCCAACCCATCGTTTTCTTTGGCATCAGGTCAACGGTGTTACTGAGTCTATTAACTACGACTACCGCCACCGCCAGCGCCGCCAAGATATGAATCCCCAATATATGGAAAATGGTTCAATTTATATCTTTAAACCTTGCGTATTAAAGGAATTACATAACCGATTGGGCGGCAAAATTTCTCTATTCATCATGAATGAAGAGCAAAGTTATGAAATAGATTCTTTAGAAGATTTTCAGTATGTAGATTTTTTAATGAATCAAGCACATAAATATTAATATAATGAAAAATATGATAAATTTACCAGATTTTGCGAAAACCTTTGAATATAAAAATGACTTATACTTATTAATTGTGAAAATTAAGAAATTATGATAAATGTGTAATAACAATAAAATTTTTATCCATGCTGGTTGGAATAAAACAGCAACAACATTTTTGCAAAGAAACCTTTTTGTACCAATTTTTGGTGAGGGTCTAATCGGACCAAATACACAATTTAATGACCTACAAAGAAAATCACCAGAACAACCTTTACTGATATCTGATGAGTCAATTTTAGGAGTAACAATCTTTAAACGAAACTCGTGTCGCAACATTCAACGATTTAACTTTTTAGACAACTGGGCAAAAATAGCACCAAACACCCAATTTATATTAGGTGTGAGAAAGCATGATGATTTTATTGAATCTTTATATCGTCAATATCTACATGTGGGTGGAGATATGAAAGCTGAAAATTTTATAGACATCCACAATAATAATGGCTTCATTAAGGTCGAAGAATTATTATATGAGCCAATCTTAATGAAACTTTTCAGTCTCTTCCCCCGGCAACACTTGATTTATGATTTCGATTTATTTAAGACCAATCCTAACATCTTGATAACGGAATTATTTTCTTTTATTGGACTTGATTTATCTGATTTAGATGAGCTTCTGGGGAAAGCAATGAACTCCAATTCAGAGAATAGCAGTGTTGGTTATAAATCTGCATCAGCTTTGAGAGTTGTCAATAAATTTGTATCGTCCCCTTTGTTTCCGAATAAACCTATCCCAAAATCATTTTTTCGATTTATGGCATTGGGCAAAACTCCAAGAGAATTATTTCAGTCACTACCAAAGGAGAAAGTGAAACGGAGACTTACCCAAAATCTGTATGAGTCACTCCGCGATAAGTTGGACTTGGACTGGAAAGCGATTGAAACGAGCTATGTCAATATATCTAATGTTAAATCTAAATGATTTTTAATATGTAGTTTTTCTGCTGATTCAGCAGTAAAAACTTTGTTAATATTCTGGACATTACCCCCCTTAATTCCAATTAAAAAGGGATAAACCTGGAAAATAATATGATTATAGATAAAAATTTATCAAAATATATTGTCTTTGCTGAAGACGATATCATCAACGCGCTGAAAAAAATCAGTGACAACAAAAACCGCATTATCTTTTCAGTGACCGAAGCAGGAGTTTTAGAAGGTGTCCTCACTGATGGGGACTTTCGCCGTTGGTTAGTGCAGCAAGATACGATTAATTTAAATCAACCAGTCTCGAAAATTTCTAACAAAAACTATAAATATGTTGATTACACAGAAGACCCGGCAAAGATTCAGTCTTACTTTTCTCAAGAAATTGAATTTATCCCGCTTTTAGATAAAACCCGTCATTTAGTAGCAGTTGCTTGTCGTAAATCCGAAGGCATCCGCATTGGTGATTTTATCATTGATGCCCAATCTCCTACTTTTGTAATTGCTGAGATTGGTAATAATCACAACGGTAGTCTTGAACTAGCAAAACAGTTAATTGATGCGGCCATAGCAGCTGGAGCCGACTGTGCTAAATTCCAAATGCGGGATCTCAAATCTCTCTATAGCAATGCCGGTAATGCTAATGATGCCAGTGAGGATTTAGGTTCACAGTACACACTAGATTTACTATCCCGCTTTCAACTGACTTCCGAAGAATTTTTTGCAGCCTTTGACTATTGCCATTCCCAAGGGATATTACCTCTGTGTACTCCTTGGGATTTAGAAAGTCTGGCTTTGCTAGAAGAATACGGGATGCAGGCTTACAAGGTTGCATCTGCTGATTTAACAAACCATGACCTGTTAACAGCCCTGGCGAAAACAGGTAAGCCATTACTATGTTCCACAGGGATGGCGACAGAACAAGAAATATTGGAAGTAGTAGCCTTACTCAAACGATTGGGAGCTATGTATGTGCTACTTCACTGCAATTCAACCTATCCAGCCCCATTTAAGGATGTTAACCTCAATTACATAGAGCGATTAAAGGAAATTGGCGACTGTCCGGTTGGTTACTCTGGACATGAGCGCGGAATTAATGTTGCGATCGCCTCTGTAGCTAAGGGTGCTAAGGTGATTGAAAAACACTTCACCCTAGACAAAACAATGGAAGGCAACGATCACAAAGTTAGCCTGTTACCAGATGAGTTTCGCCTAATGGTGGAGGGAATTCGCCAAGTTGAGCAGTCCCTGGGGGAAAGTGGCGATCGCAAACTCAGCCAGGGTGAGTTAATGAACCGGGAAACATTAGCCAAAAGCTTAGTGATTAATTGCAACCTGGAAGCTGGGGAAGTCATCACCGCAGCTATGATTGAGGTAAAAAGTCCAGGTAAAGGTTTGCAGCCAAATCGCAAAGCTGAACTGATTGGTAAACGGACAAAACGCAACTTTAAAGCTGGTGATTTCTTCTACCCTAGCGATTTAGAATATGAACAAGTAAAAGCACGAAATTACAACTTTAAGCGTCCTTGGGGTCTACCTGTTCGCTATCATGACTTTCAAGCTCTCCTTGGCAAATCTAATCCTGACCTGCTAGAGTTTCACCTGAGTTACAAAGATTTAGAACAAGATATTAATCAATTTTTTCAACAATCTTATGATTTAGATTTAGTAGTTCACGCACCAGAATTATTTGCTGGTGATCACTTACTGGATCTCTGTTCGCAGAATGAAGCTTATCGTCAGCGTTCAATTGCCGAACTCCAGCGAGTCATTGAGATTACCCAAAAACTCAAACCTTACTTTAAGCGGTCTGTTCGTCCCTGTATAGTAACTAATATCGGTGGCTTTACCTCAGATGCACCAATGGGGCGATCTCAACGAGAGCAACTTTATGATTTACTGAGTGATAGCCTTTCCCAGCTTGATGCTACAGGTGTTGAAGTCATTCCCCAAACTATGCCGCCATTTCCTTGGCATTTTGGTGGTCAGCGATATCATAACCTCTTCGTTGACCCCCACGATACCGCCGACTTTTGCCGTCAACATGGGTATCGAGTCTGTTTAGATATCTCACACTCGAAGTTGGCGTGTAATCACCATAAATGGTCATTCAAAGAGTTTATTGAGCAAGTGGGGGCTTATGTAGCACATCTACATATTGCCGATTCAGAGGGTTTGGATGGTGAAGGCTTACAGATTGGTGAAGGTGAAATTGACTTTCCGGCTTTAGCGGAAGACTTAGAGAAGACTGCGCCAAATGCGTCCTTTATCCCTGAAATTTGGCAGGGACATAAAAACGAAGGCGAAGGTTTTTGGATAGCACTTGAGATATTGGAAGCATATTTATAGAAATTTGATCATGCAAAAAAATACTAATGAGTGCTTTATAATCGGTTCGGGACGCTCTCTTCTAAAACTGACTTCTGAGGAAAAAAATTATCTTAATGCACATCCTCACACATTAGCTATGAATAAATACCTTCTCTTTCACGAGAAGATAGGAGTCATACCTAAAGCTATGTTTATAGGAGATTTCCACTTTCCTGCACACAAAGTATTTTTGGAAACAATTAAACAGGCTTTAAGACTAAATTTTAAGCCAACATACTATGCTGATCAATACTATAAAGAACTATTTATTAAGCCATTCTATAGACCATATTGGAATCTAAAAACTCGCTACAATCTTTATCGCAATAAGAGTTTTTTCGCACCTCTGAATGTATCTTATGAAAAATTGAAATTTTTTAAAGCTACACTTAGAGACCATCCTGAATTTATATGGGGAGAAAGCCTCAATGATGAACTCTTTTTCCAAAGAGGTTCACTGTCAACAGCTTTAAACATAGCTTACATTATTTATCCATCTTGCAAAATTAAGCTTGTAGGCATTGATTTAACAGAACCTGAGTGCTTTTTTGAAGAAGAATTGAAACTTCGTTCTGACTTACGTGATACTTACTATGACGAACTTGCCCAAAAAGCTCGTCGCCATTTTACAGCAGTGCCGACGCAGGCAGGAACAGTTTTAGACAAATTTCCTCTGATAAAAGAAAAGCTAAAAATTAAAGGAGGGGACTTATTCTGTTGCAATCCAAATAGCTTAATCGTATCTGAAGGATTAGCAGAATATGTACCAATTATTGAAGCTTAAAAAACAGGTATTATGTGCTTTTATTTTTCGCTATTTGAATTTGCGATGTCATGAAGAATATAGACTGGATAAAGCTTCAGAGTAAGACGGTCGCGTTTTCTCACTACAGTGCCAAAAATGATATTAGTGGGGTGACAACCTGGCTAGAGCGACTTTTACTCCGCCTCCACAGCGATCGCATTCCGGTTGTAGTTTATTTGCAGCACTTTGGCTCTAATGTCGAAGAATCTAATCTCCTACATACTCTACGTCAGGCTGGCATACCTGTTGAGATAGAGCCGCGATCGCTATACACAGAAAATGATGTACATGGTGTACTAAGTTTTCTGAATCGCCATCAGCCTCAAGTATTTTTTCCTCAGTGCCTTCAGTCCATGTACTACGCCGCAGGTATTGCAGGGCAAGCTGGTTTACCTTGGGCAATGACCATCCACTCTGATGATCCTGTCTATTGGGCGATCGCGGAGACAATCACCCCAGATGCCAATGGAGGCGTACTCGTAGGTGTTTCAGATTACATTTCTCAGACAGCTATTGAGAAAGGCTTAGTTAAGCAGCCTCAAACCATTCCCTATGGAGTATCCACATTTCAAAATGTAGCTTCTTTCTCTGACTCACCTTTTCGCGTCGCCTTTAGCGGTCGAGTGGTGGAAGAGCAAAAGCGCATTTCCTTAGTTTTAGCAGCTATGGCGCAAGCCTGCCGCCTTGACTCCCGCATTGAATGCTTAATACTAGGAGATGGGGCAGCGCGAACCACTTCTGAGCAATGGGTAAAGGCGCAAGGATTAGGCGATCGCATTCATTTTTTAGGTCGCTTAGAACCATCCGCAGTTCAAGCCCAACTTGCTCAATGCCAAGCCTTATTATTGATGTCCGATTACGAAGGTTTACCTGTGGCCTTACTGGAAGGGATGGCCAGTGGAGTTGTTCCTGTAGTGAGGTCAATTCCCAGTGGCATACCAGAAATTGTGAAGCATAACCAAACAGGGTTATTAGTTGACGACACCCCCGAACAAGCCGCTACAGCGATTATTAATTTAGCTAATAACGCCGATTTTTGGTTACGATGTTCCCTGGCATCAAAATTATTAATTACTCAAAACTATAGCGAAGAAGTTTGTTATCAACGCTGGCTGAATGTTATTGCCGAACTGAGCGATCGCTCTACTGTTCGTTACCCGATTCCCATCCCTAGAAAGATTTCTTTACCGCCAGTACACCCAGATTTAGTAGGACGCGATATCCGCAAACCTACCATAGGCGATCGCGTTGTCACTAAAGTAAAGCGGCTAAAATCGAAAGTTCAGCATTTTATGATTGGCTAAAATCTACTCTAATTAAAGATTTAGGTTCACTTCACCAACCTCACGACTTTCAAGTGCATATGCCCTTTAAAATTGCCTTTGCTTCAACGATGCGAGGTTTTCCCTGGGGTGGTTCAGAAGAACTCTGGTCACAAACTGCTATCTGGCTAGCTAGCCAAGGTCATACTATCAGTGCTTCTGTAGAACCCTATCCCCAGCCTCGACCAAAACTTACACAACTGTCGCACCAAGGCATTTCAGTTCAAATCCGTCAGACTGTTCCACCATCCCTAGTAAAACGAGTTCTCAAGCGCTTGAAGTTGCTACGTTCGGTTGATACGACCCAACAGTTATTTCAACATTGGTTACTACAGATAAAACCCGATCTCGTCTGCTTTTCTTCTGGTGCTGTTGCTGATATGGAATTGGAATATCTGGCATCAGTATGTATCGTACAAAGCATTCCCTTCGTCACAGTTGGGCAGGCAAATAGTGAGCTATTTTGGCCTAATAGTGAAAGGGCAGAACGCCTGGGAAAAATCTTTAGGTCTGCGAAGCAGTGCTTTTTTGTCTCTCAAGCAAACCGACATTTATTTGAAAAACAAATTGCTACACCCTTAATCAATGCAGAAGTAGTTTGCAATCCCTTTCAAGTCAACTATGATGCTGCACCTCCCTGGACTGAACCCACAAAACCATTATCTTGGCAACTGGCCTGTGTCGCTCGACTTGATCCCAGTGCCAAAGGTCAAGATTTGCTCCTGGATGTGCTAGCGCAGCAGAAGTGGCGCGATCGCCCTCTTAAAGTCAGCTTATTCGGCTCTGGGCCAATGGAACAGACCTTAAGACAATTGGTATCTCACTATCAACTAGAATCCACAATCCAATTTGCAGGTCATGTGAGTAATGTAGAAGATATCTGGCGGTCTCACCATGCTTTGGTATTACCCTCTCGGTATGAAGGTTTACCGTTGTCACTTGTGGAATGTATGCTCTGTAGTCGTCCCGCAATTGTAACTGATGTAGCTGGTAACAAAGAGGTTTTAGATGACGCAGAAACAGGTTTTATTGCTGAAGCCCCAACAGTAAAACATCTCGACCAAGCGATGGAGCGTGCTTGGGAACAAAGACACAATTGGCAAGCAATGGGTGAATTAGCAGGCAATCGTATCCGCCAGAAAGTACCTCGTAATCCTGTTGTTGAGTTTGGTCAATGTCTGCTGAAAATTGTTCAAGAGACTAAGAAATCATAATCAATTAATATGTACCCTGATTTAAGTATAATTATCTGCACTCATAACCCCCGGCAAGACTATCTTGCCAGAGTATTAGCAGCATTGAAAAATCAAACCCTATCTATGAATACATGGGAATTACTTTTAATAGATAATGCAAGTGATAAAATTCTTGCCTCAGACATTGATCTAAGTTGGCATCCGCATTCACGCCATATTCGAGAAGATGAACTTGGCTTAACTCCTGCTAGATTAAGAGGGATACGAGAGGCTAAAGCAGAAATTTTAGTTTTTGTAGATGATGATAATGTTTTAGATGATGATTATTTAGAGGCAGTTTTTAAAATTAGTCAAAATTACCAGTTTATTGGGGCTTGGGGTGGCAAAATTAGACCAGAGTTTGAAGTTACGCCTCCAAATTGGACAAAACCTTACTGGAATTTGCTGGCAATTAGAGATTTCGAGAGCGATAGATGGTCAAATCTGATTCACCAAAATTATACAGTTCCTTGTGGAGCAGGACTGTGCATTCGTAGAGTTGTAGCAGAGAAATATAATGAACTATTATGTCAAGATGCTCAAAGAGCTAATTTAGATCGTAAAGGTAAGCTATTAACATCCTGTGGTGATACAGATTTAGCACTTACAGCTTGTAAAATTGACTTGGGTACAGGCCAATTCACTGCTTTAGGATTAACCCATTTAATTCCAGCACAGCGTATACAAGAAGATTATTTAATCAAATTAGTTCAAGGTATTGCTTATTCTAGTACTATTTTGAAAGCACTGTGGGGAGAATATCCTAGCCAAGTAAGCAGAAGTCAAAAGCTATTTGATTTCTATATGCGGTTGCGTATGGACACAAAAAGTAGGCGTTTTTATGATGCATCAAGAGCAGGTAAAAACTTAGCTATCAAAAACATATCTAGTTGGTAATTAACTAGTTTTACAAATCACCTAAAAATATTGTTATTTAAAAAATAATTTATGAATAATGAAATTCTCAGTGAAATAAATACTAATTCCAGTAAATTAATAAGTGATGTGACTTTTCCACGCATTACTATAATTACTCCTAGCTATAATCAAGGGCATTTTATTGAAGAGACAATTCGCTCTGTAGTAACACAAGATTACCCTAACCTGGAATACATCATAATTGATGGTGGTAGCAGAGACAATACAGTTGAAATTATCCAGCAGTACGAAAAATTTATTACTTATTGGGTAAGTGAGCCTGATAATGGTCAAACTCATGCTATCAATAAAGGACTGGCCAAAGCAACTGGGGAAATCATAGCTTATCTTAACAGCGACGATTATTATTTACCTGGTACATTCTTTAAAGTTGCTGAATATTTTCGCCAATTCCCTGACACTGACTTGCTAAATGGAAGATGTCGTTATGTGAATGAGCAAGGTAAAAAAATAGGTGACCAATTCGGTAATATAGAAAAGTTAGAAGAAATTTTAGATTTATGGGGTGTATGGTGGAGAAAACGCCAGTTTGTTCAGCCTGAAGTATTTTGGTCACGAAAAGCTACAGAAAAAGTAGGTTTTTTTAAAGAAGAACTCAACTATGTGATGGATTATGACTACTGGTGCAGGATATTGCAAGTCAACGGAATTGTGGGTAAAATTGATGCTGAACTAACTTGTTTTAGATTTACATCTACTCAAAAATCTAATCATAGTATCAAAGTAGCAGAAGAATTGCTCGGTGTTGTGCAGCCATTGCTGTGGAATAAGTCGCTAAAAATTTCCCTGATAAAACGTCTATTACTACAAGGTAATTGGTTATATCAATCTATCTTTCTTAAAGAAGTAGAAAATTCTGTAATTCAGAGACATAGCCAAGTAATACGTTGGGTAAAATTATTTTTAATTTTGATGCGTTATCCACAACTAATTTTTGCTTCTAGTTTTTATAAAAGAGTTTATCAAATCTTTATGTGTAAATTTTCATGACTTAAGCTAAATATTTTAAAATGGTTAAAAACATTCATAAACTAACTTATAATTCTATTACCAGTACAACGGGTAAAATTTTGTTTTGGCTAAATAGTGATAATCTTTATCTTCCTGGTGGTTTCTAATAAATAGTTATAGTTAATGCAGCAAATAAAGAAAAGATAGTGGGATATAATTAAATTATGAAGATAGGTTTATATTCAGAAAATGTCAAATCCGTGACATATACAATAGCGTATTCTATTGTTTTAGGAGGTAGTGAACTTTATCTCATTACTTCAAAAAAATATCAACAAGAAAATTATCTCCTTCAAAACATTATAAATCTAAAAAACGTTAATGTTATAGATAATCATGATGATTTTAATATCAAGCTGGATATTCTATATATAGAATTTTCCAATAATTATTCCAGAAAAGATGTGCTTACTTGGAGTAAACAAGCAAAGTCAAAAGCGGCAATTTGTTTTTATGAAAATAATTTCAGGAGTCAAGTTAAAAAATTCATAAAATATTTTCCAGTAAGTTTAAATTTTCAAACGGTTATTTTTGTGAATGGACTACCAGAATTTGACTTATACAAATTCTTGACTAAGAGATACGTTCTGGGCTTTGATGTTCATTCAAAATTCTTAGAAGACAAAAATTTATCGAATATGATGTTTTGTTTTGATTGGAACCCACAAACATCAAGAAAATACAAATTAAACTTTTTAGGTAACATTTTGCCAATTGAAAGAACAGAAATATTAAAACAAATAAAACTATATTTAAATTTAAATCCAGAATTAATTAATAGTATCAATAGCATTAAAAATTCAAATTTTGAATGTGTATGGATAGAATATGGTAATAACCCTGCTATAAAATCACAATCCTTGTCATCCATTGAATACATAAACTGTTTATCGAACTCTGATTTCACACTTTGTCCACCTGGTTACAATAAGGTAACTCACAGAGTTGTTGAAGCTTTAGTAAGAGGTAGTATACCCGTGATCAATAGAGGCGAATTACAGTTATATGATATGTGTCTTGAAGATGGCATAAACTGTATTGCTGTTGATGAGGGAAATTGGATTTCATCTATAGAAAGATTGTTAAATATTTCAGCGGATGAGTTAACTAAGATGCGCTTAAATATTTTGGAAATGAAAGATAAACATTTGCTTCCAAACATATTTGCTAAAAAACTAAGGAAAAAAATGGGTATAGAGTAATACCGAAATACATGGTAGTTTTTCTGGATAAAATTAATTTTTGTGTTCGCGTAGTAAAAATTTAAGGTTTTGAATTATGCTCATAGGTTCCCTTGTCCTTAATTTACAGCAAAAGTATAAACATGGGCTACATACTGCTTATTACAGAGATATTGTAAGACAGCAAATATTAGATTCTAATCCCATTACAAATTGCTCTGATTACACTTGTGAAATTCATGTCTTGACTTCTGCTAACGATTGGCTCAATTTAGTCTGGGCTTTAAAGACTTTTTACCATTTTTCCCAACGTCAATATCCTTTATGTATTCATGATGATGGAACTCTAACACAAGAAAACATCGCAACTTTAAAGTATCATTTTCCCGATGCGCGGATTATTGACAGAAAACAAGCTGATGAAAAGGTTTTACCATTACTCTCATCCTATCCTCGGTGTTTGGAGTTTCGCAAAACCAATCACCTATCACCCAAGGTATTTGATTTTGCTGCATATTTGCAGAGCGATCGCCTGTTGCTACTAGACAGCGACATCTTATTTTTCCAAGCACCCACAGAATTACTCAACCGCATCGAAAACCCAGACTATCAATTCAATACACTTAACGCTGATGTGGCTAGCGCCTACACTGTAGAACCAGAAGCAGTCAAAAACCATTTAGGTTTTGATTTAGCAGAAAAAGTCAATTCTGGGTTGGGGCTAATTCACAAGCGATCGCTATCTTTTGATTGGATAGAAGAATTTTTGGGACTTCCTGATATTATTGGACATTTCTGGCGAATCGAGCAGACAATTTATGCTTTGTGCAGTTCCCGCTTTGGTGTAGAACTTTTACCCCCAGCTTATGATGTTCACTTAGAAGGTAATATTAACGGTTCCCCCTCTCGCCATTATGTTGGCAAAATCAGACACTTGATGTATAGCGAGGGTATTCGGCATCTCGTGCAGAATAATTTCCTGAAGGAGTTGCAAAAATGAGTACCAATACTCCTTCATCAGAAACTTTAAGAGTTTTGGTCATGCCCGATTATCGCATTGATAACCCCTATCAAAGACTCTTAGCTAAAGCATTGGAAAGTGAAGGAGTGGAGGTATTATTTCCCTTTGGCTATCGTCGGGTATGCCCTATTTTAAGAGCTATTAAAACTCAGACAAATAAGATAGATGTATTACATCTTCATTGGTTAAGTCCCTACATCAAAGGAAATAATAAATTTACTAAATCAATCTATGCCATTAAATTTATAATTGATATTCTACTTACTAAGTTGATAGGCGTAAAAGTAGTTTGGACTGTTCACAATTATACTTCTCATAATTCTCAGTTTCCAGGTTTAGAACATTGGACTCAACAAAATTTACTAAAACTAGCAGACCGGATTATTTTCCATAATGTCTCAGCCTGCAAAGATTTTTCTCAAACTTATCAGGTTGACAAATCCAAAACCGAGGTCATTCCTCACGGACACTATCGAGAAGTTTACAACAGTCCAATTGACAAACTAGCCGCAAGGGAAGCTTTGAGTCTTCCTTTATCTGGGCGCATTTATCTAAATTTAGGTATGTTGCGACCATACAAAGGAATTGAACGTTTATTGCAAGTCTGGCGAGAAAATAGGAATTTGCTGGGACAAAGTACCCTATTAATAGCCGGACAAGCTTTGGATCAAGACTACGGGCAAAAGCTAGCCAACCAAGCATCTGAGACAGAAGGAGTGATTCTGCACACAAATTTTATAGCAGATGAACGCCTACATCTTTTTTTTAGTGCAGCTGATGTTGTAGTGCTTCCCTTTGATCGGATTTTAACGTCGGGTAGTCTGATTTTGGCAATGTCCTATGGCAAACCAATTATCGCTCCCCGTACTGGTGGTATTGTGGAAACCTTGGGTACTGCTGATTGGTTATTGTATGAACCAGGAGATAACCAAGGCTTACTGCACGCCCTGAAAGAAAGTATACAAATAGACTTAGATGCATTAAGTCAGCTAATTAAAGAAGAGTGCGATCGCCTTGATTGGCAAAATATCGGCAGATTAACTAAAACAACTTATCAAAATTGCTAGTTGAAGCTAGGGAGGAACTTAATCTTGCTGTGTTTTATTATTCCTCTTAAATCAAAAGTAATTTCCTGGAATTTGTAATCAGTAATTGGTTCTGTAAAATATAGCAACAACAATAATACTTTTAATAAAATTTCTGATCATTTTATATGAAAAAAGTTAGTATTCTTATTCCTTGCTATAATGCGGAAAAATGGATTAAGCAGTGTATTGAAAGTGCTTTAAATCAAACATATCCCAATAAGGAAGTAATCGTTGTAGATGATGGCTCCACAGATCAAAGTTTAGAGATTATTAAAAGCTTTGGCGATGCAATTCGTTGGGAAACAGGAGATAACCGGGGAGGAAATACGGCACGAAATCGATTATTAGAACTGAGTGCTGGCGAGTGGCTCCAATATTTGGATGCTGATGATTACCTGTTACCTCAAAAAATTGAGAATCAGGTTAAATTATTCAGCCAATTTCCGGATGAGGATATTATTTACAGTCCTAGCATCTTGGAGCATTGGGACGTTAAAAATACAAGGCACGAGGTGTTATCGATTCCCGAACCTCATGATCCCTGGATACTTTTGGCTCGATGGTATCTTCCCCAAACAAATAGTCCCTTATGGCGTAAACAGGCGATTATTGATGTGGGAGGTTGGAAGGTTGATCAACCCTGCTGCCAAGAGCATGAGTTGTACCTTCGATTGCTCATTGCGGGGAAGAAATTAGAGTATTGCCCATTACCTGGTTCTGTTTACAGACAATGGAGTGAACAGACGGTTTGCAAGCGCGATCAATCAGAAACACGTCGGCAACTTCTGCATATTGAGGACAGAATTGAGTCCTACTTAAAAAGCAACAATATCCTCACTCAAAATAGACAGAACGCAATTAATTTAGCTCGATTTGAGTGTGCAAGGTTGATCTGGATATACGATCCGGAGTGGGCAGCCGAAATTATTGCCAAAATCAAAAGAAGTAATACTAGTTTTGTTCCGTCAGGGCAGGCAGCTCCTCAATATTATCGTGTGATTTATCAATTGTTTGGATTTGCGAGTGCCGAACGGTTAGCAAAACTTAAGCGATTAGTGACACAGAGTTGTACAATTTTCGCTGCAAGAATAAACAGCTAAGTTAGAAGAAGTAGTTGCGCGTCATTTCTACGGAAAAACAAGGGATTTATTATATGTACAGGCTTTGCCTGAATTAACAAGAAATGGACTTCTAAAACCTGACTTTATAGCATTCGCAAGCAAGTTTTTTTCTTAGATTCGGAGTTAAACTCAAATGAAGAACATAGACGATTTTAGAATACATGGAATTTGTGTTGTTAAAAATGAAGCAGATATAATTGAATACTGTCTCCAAGAAGCCGTAAAGTGGGCTGATTTCATTTATATACTGGATAATGGCAGTACTGATGGCACTTGGGAAAAAGTACTAGCTCTAAAAAGTGAAAGCATTATACCTTGGAAGCAAGATGATAAACCTTTTCAGTTTATCCGAGCAGAAGTATTCAACGAATTTCGTGATCGGGCTAAACCCGGAGATTGGTGGTGTCGTCTAGATGCTGATGAATTTTATATTGATCACCCCCCCACTTTTCTTAAATCGGTTCCAAATCATTGTCATGTTGTTTGGGGTCTGCCAATTGAGTACTATTTGACTACTCAAGATATCGATCAAATTGATTTTTCTGTACCAACCTCTGAATTGCTGCCTCAAATCCGTTATTACCGTGCAGAGAATTCAGAAGAAAGATTCATTAGGCACCGACAAAACTTGAAATGGCCTGACTACGCTCCCTGGCCTAAACATATGGGAGTTGTTTACAAGCAGAGGATCAAATATAAGCACTATAAGTATCGCTCCCCCGAACAAATCCAAAAACGTTTTGATACACGTAGGGCAGCTCGTGAAATTGGATATACAGGGTTCAAACACGCTACAAAGCAGAATTGGCATGAAGCAATCTCTGATCCAAAATATTTTAACTTCGACCATAACGATGGGAGTTACAAAATTGATTGGGAGCGCCTACCTCGCAACGTTGAAACGTTACCAAAACGTTGTGCAAAGTTGTTGTTTCATGGTTTAGGTATCTGGCCATAAATTTAATGACTCTCTTCTCTATTATTATTCCAGCTTTTAACCGTGCAAACTTTATCCAAGCAACGTTAAAGTCTGTCTTTGCTCAGGAAAGCAACGATTACGAAATCATTGTTGTTGACGATGGGTCAACTGATGGAACTTTGGATGTGTTGGCCAGGTATGGCGAAGACATCAAAGTATTTCAGCAGGAGAACAAAGGCCCTGGGGAAGCACGTAATCTAGGAATTAGCAATGCCCAAGGGCAATACATTGTTTTTTTGGATAGTGATGATCTTTGGTTTCCCTGGACGCTTTCTACTTTTGAACAGGTTATTAAAAACTACAACTATCCCTCCTTTATTACCGGAAGTTCATTCTACTTTAAAGATGATTCGGAACTTTCAGGTATTCAACCTCAGCCCTTAGAGTTTCAATGTTTCTCGGATTACTACACAGCAGCTACTCAATACTTGCCATTCCTGACAAGTGCTGTGGCAGTTAAGCGTACTGTGCTTCAAAAAACTCATGGATTTACCTCTCAACGGATTAATGCTGAAGATAATGATCTTTGGATGAAGCTTGGAACTGCTGAGGAATTTGTCTATATCCATAGTCCCAAGCTTTTGGGATATCGACAGCATGAATATAGTGCGATCGCAAGTAATACAAAGACTTATGAAGGAACTTGTTATTTAATACAACAAGAAAAACAAGGACAGTATCCAGGCGAAAACAACAGGCAAGGTGAACGGCTGGAAATTCTCACACGTCATATTCGACCTGTTAGTATTGCTTGCTTACGTCAAGTAGAACTCCAACAGGCATGGTTTTTATATAAAGAAACTATACTTTGGCATATTCTCTTGTTAAGGATTCGATACTTAATTGTTTTTCCACTGTTATTCTTATTCACCATGTTGCGGCAAAATTTCCTCAAAAAACCTCATAATTGCTGAAGCTACAAAGTTAGGCGATCGCGTCTGGATTGGTGCTAAAGTTACAATCCTTAAAGGTGTCACCAAATGAAATTAACCTCTACTAAAATTTCTGCTTTAATTCCTACATATAAAAGAGTAGATAAGCTAGAAAAGTGCATACAAGAAATTCTCTCTTGTGAGCCTCTGCCTTCAGAAATTATCATTCATATTGATCAAGGTGATTCGGAAACAGCATCTTTCCTCACCTCTAAAGTTTATCCCCTCGTTCATTGGTTTAGCAGTAATACAAGCCAAGGGCCGGGAGGAGGCAGAAATCTGTTAATCCAGAAAGCGAATTCCCCGATCATTGCTAGTTTTGATGATGATTCATGGCCTTTGGATAAAGACTACTTTGCCACTGCCACAGAGCTTTTTTCTCTTTACCCGAAAGCGGCGGTAATTAACGCTCAAGAAATACGTCCTAGTAGTTTGTCCTCCCACCCACGCAATAGTCATATTAAAGAAGTCAACTCCTTCCAAAATTGTGCTACTCTGATGCGGCGAGAAGCTTTCTTAGAAACCAGTGGCTACTTACCTCTACGCTATGCTTATGGCATGGAAGAAGTAGACGTAGCCCTGCAAGTTCTAGAACAAGGTTGGCAAATTTTAGAATCATCTAATTTGCGAGTATTTCACGACACTCAACTAGCACATCATCAGAGTCCAGGAATTAATGCCGCCCATATTGCTAATACAGCCCTTTTAGCTTATTTGCGTTATCCAATTGCTTATTGGCCTTTGGGAATACTTCAAGTTTTTAACAGAGTGCGATATGCAGTTAGTGTCCGGAGATGGAATGGAATCAGCCAAGGATTATGGCAAATTCCGCATCTATTGTGGCGCTATCGTGATCAGCGTCAACCTGTGCAGGTTCATACACTAGAACTGAGCAGAAAATTAGCATCAAAATTATGAATAAAAGTTCCAGAACTTGGATTGGCTGCCAAATTGGAGCTAGAGAACACTACACCATCGCTAGAGCTTTACATGAAAATGGACAGTTAGCTCACCTGATTACCGATGCTTGGGTTGCTCCTCAATCTCCCCTGGGAGTTTTACCGTTTTTACCTACAACAGCCCTAAAAGAACGCTTTCATCCAGAATTAGCTCAGGCATCAGTTCATGCCTTTAACCTCTCCCTAATTCGTTTTGAAATTACCCAAAAACTCCAAAAAACTTCAGCTTGGGAGCGAATGATTGCCCGTAATCATTGGTTTCAAAAGCAGGCAATTAAAACTCTGACAAAATTAGCGCCGCAGTTAAAAACTCCGCCTATTCTATTCTCTTATAGTTATGCAGCCCTAGAATTATTTCGCTTTGCCAAACAACAGGGATGGTTTACTGTTCTGGGACAAATCGATCCAGGTCCCTTAGAAGAAGAGATTGTTATTCAAGAATATCAGCGATACCCACAATATAAAGCCGATTGGGAACCAGTTCCGGCTGACTACTGGGAAACATGGCGAGAAGAATGTGCATTGGCTGATTGTATTATGGTCAATTCCCATTGGTCACGCCAGCTATTAGAAAAAGCGGGGATTAATTCTGAGAAAATCCAGGTAATTCCCCTCGTCTATACTCCACCGACAGCAGCAAAAAACTTTAGCCGTATCTATCCAGAGTCATTTTCTCAAGAACGTCCCTTGAGAATTTTGTTTTTAGGACTTGTGAATTTGCGAAAAGGAATTGCAGCCGTCTTGGAAGCAGTGGAACATCTGCAAGGATATCCCATTGAATTTTGGATTGTTGGTAATCAGCAAATTAAAATTCCACCTCATTTACAAACCCATCCTCAAATTCGTTGGGTAGGTCATGTTAACCGCAGTGAAACAGCCCAATTTTATCAACAAGGTGATGTGTTTTTATTCCCGACACTCTCCGATGGGTTTGGACTGACTCAGTTAGAAGCCCAAGCCTGGAAACTCCCGATTATTGCTTCTCGTTGTTGTGGTGAAGTTGTTGTAGATGGTGTTAATGGTTGGCTTTTAGATCAAGTCAGTGGAGAAGCTATCGCAAATCAGTTAAAATCTATTTTGAAAAATCCCCAAATTTTAGCTCACCTAGCTCAAATATCCTTATCTCAGGAGCTAACAAATCACAAACAATCTCACCTGTCATCATTTCTACAATCGATAGTAAATTCATAATAGAAATCTCCGAGCAAGAATGTAGAAGATGCATATTTAAATTAGCTCAATATCTAAATGAATATAAAGAAGTTGCCCAAAATTAAAATTACTTTTTATACTATAGTCCCATCTCCATATCAAAGAGATATATTTTCTGCTTTATCCCAGCATCCTGCCATAGATTTAAAAGTTTTCTACCTAGAACCAGCTTGCTCAGATTCACCATGGCCGGAAAAATCACTACAGCCTTATGAATCCATTCTCCCCGGTTTTCACTTAGCTTGGGGTCTTTCCCGATTTCATTTCAACTGGCATTTGCCAGATATGACCGAATCAGATGTAATTGTTCTCAATGGCTACATGAGTATAACATCTCAACTGCTGCTGAGATTCCAGGCAAAACAGACCCCCTGTATATTTTGGGGTGAACAAATGGTGGGTTCTTCTGGGGGATTGAAAGGAAACCTGCAACAGACTTTAGCTAGCGTACTAGAAAAGTGTGATGCGATCGCTGCCATTGGTTCTCATGCTGTGCAAGATTACCAGCAGCGTTTTCCTGGTAAACCTATCTTTAACATCCCTTACTTCTGTGATCTAGCGGCATTTAGCCAAGAAATTCCCCAAAGACCCCGCACCCCCGCCACGATTTTGTTCTGCGGTCAAATGATTCCCCGTAAAGGCGTTGACCTGTTGCTGTCAGCTTTTGAACAACTCATAGAAATGGGTCTAGCAGCTCGCTTATTGTTAGTGGGACGTGAGGCAGACTTACCGCAAATGTTGACAGAGGTTTCAGAAAAAACACGGCAGTCGATTGAATATGCCGGGTTTCAGGCTCCTGAAGATTTACCCCAATTCTTTCGCCAAGCAGATATATTTGTCCTTCCCAGTCGTCACGACGGTTGGGGCGTGGTGGTAAATCAAGCCATTGGGGCTGGGCTACCTGTAATTTGTTCTGATGCTGTGGGTGCAGCGAATGATTTAATTGATCAAGGTATGAATGGATATGTTTTTCCTAATGGAGATCAAGCTACCTTGACTCAAATTTTAGCTGATTACTTGCAAAACCCCAGCGCGATCGCAGTGGCTAGTGCCGCATCTCTGGAAAAATCTATCATGTGGTCTGCCAAAGCAGGCGCTCAAAATTGGGTTGATACTCTTCACCAACTCATTGAATAACTGGTTTTCTTGTTTGCATAGCTGAGACTTATAGTCGCCAGTGCAAGTATAAAATGATTTTACAATTAAAAATTATATGAAAATTCTATTTGTCAGCACTAGCTCAGGTTCAAGGGGTGGCGGCGAACTTTACTTAATTTATTTAGGACAAGAACTAGCCAGACGAGGACATTCGGTAGGGCTATGGTGTTCGCAACATCCCAGAATGGATGAGTTGGCAAACTCCTTTGGCAAGTTTGGGGAAGTATTGCGATCGCCCTACCTCAACACCTATGATCGGAAACTGCGTTGTTTTGGCGATGCTTTTCCTCACTTGAATCAGGCTTATTTATCCCAGTGGCAAGCTTTTCAACCCGATATCCTTCATTTGAATAAGCAAAATTTAGAGGATGGTTTAGATTTACTCGCTTTGAGTGAACATCTGTCAGTTCCCTGTTTAGCAACTGTTCATATTACTCAAACTCAAACCAGCTTAGAAGCAGTTTTAGGACAATTGCGCGATGTCATAGCCAAAAGAGCATTAAGTCGTTTTCATGGTTCACTGGTAGCAATCTCTGAGAATCGCGCTCAAGAATTAACTCAGTTTCTCTTACCTGTAAATAGTTCTGCTCAAAAAGTCGTTGAGATTGACAATGGTGTGAGCATTCCCGAAACATCAGAACGTTTAGCAAAGCGTCAAGCAACTCGTTCACAACTTGCCCTGCAACCAGATGAGATGCTAATTTTGGCAGTAGGAAGAATGGAAGCCCAAAAGCAACCGCTGCTATTTTTACAATGGGCAAATTACCTGAAAAATAGCATCCCCTCAGCCCGTTTTTTATGGGTGGGAGATGGGCGATTGGCTTCAGTCTGGGATGAGTGGGTGATGGAACATCAAGCCCAAGACTATATTCAACGCTTGGGGTGGCAGAATGATGTCACACCATTTTTAGCCGCAGCAGACGGCTTTTTTCATCCAGCTAAATTTGAAGGTTTACCATTTGCGTTACTCGAAGCAATGGCTTGGTCTTTACCATGTGTGATCACGCCATCCTTAGCAGATGAACTCAAATTTACTCCTGGAGTGTGTTTTATTGCTGCTGACCATCAAGAATTTACGGGTTTAGAAGCTTTTATGAATCATACTGCGCGTGAAAATGTCGCGATCGCAGGTCATCAACTGATCAACCAAAGATTTTCTCTAGGAAGTATGGTATACAAGTATGAAAACTTATATACAAGTCTGACACCTGCTTGATTTCCATGCTGAACTTTGCCATGTCATATGTATAAAAAAACCGTAGCACAGCCCACAGAGGTAGGAACAGCTATTCTCCTAGCTGGATTAGGCATTTCATATACAAGTATTAATACAGACTTAACTCCTAGCCTGATGGCAAGTCAAGTAGCCATACCCACAGGAGTGGCATTAGCTTTAAACATCTGGTTTGACAGCACAAAGGGTCTGAAAAATTTATTTCGAGTCGATATCATCTGTTTATTATCGCTATATTTTTTGATTCTGATAGAGTTTTTAGTTCCCCAAAACTATTTCAATACAGTCGTCACATCAGAGCAAACGGCTCAAGGACTGTATATAACCTTATTGGGATTTGGAGGCATAGCAATTGGTCGTCACATCAATTCCTTGAAACCAAAACCGCAACTTTGGTCATATTTGGGCAATATCCCGGATAAGGTGCTGTTTCGTCTGTTCATCATCTCCAGCCTGCTGGCTTATTTGTATATATTGATGTCAGTTGACTTCAACGTGTTTAAAGTCTTCGATGCTTGGCTTGGTCCCCGATTTGCTGTTCCGTGGGGACGGGGACGTTTAGGTGACTGGCGGGCTTTGTTAAGTGAATTGAAGTTGTTCAGTTATGTTCTTCCTCCCCTAGCAGGCATTATTTGGAACCGTCGTCAATCTTTTCGGAGTTGGCAAATAGTTGTGGTTATGGTGATATTTGCCATCACTATTTTTGAAGGATTCGCATCAGGAACACGCAATGTTTTGGCTTCTTATTTCGCTGCATTTTTAGGGGGATATTTTCTCACAATAAAACGTCCCAACTTGTTCAACTTAGCAATTCCCACTGCGATTGTAGGATACGCAATGATGTTTGCGACTCGTCATATGTTGGGGTTTAGGAATATGGGCATTCGTCGCTACTGGCAAACAGGCGCTTATGCTGCGGAAAAGGTACAAAATACTTTTGCCGTTGACTACAACCTTCATCCCATTAGTGCCATAGTTGATGCGTTTCCCCAAAAACATGATTTTTTAGGATTTGAACTTTTGTATGTATTTGCGACTAAACCGATACCCAGAGCGCTTTGGCCTGGCAAACCAGAAGGACTGAGTATATCAATTGAGGAAGTAATAGGTGCAGATGGTTGGACAGTTGCTACAACTTATATTGGCGAAAGCTACATGATGGGTGGTGTAATTGCAGTCATATTAATGTCCCTCTCTATCGGTATCTTAGCCAGTTGGTGGACTCGCACTGCGGCTTTTTATCATACTGGTTATGGTTTAGTTATCAATGCTTTGGGCTTTTTCACAGGGGCATTATTAATGCGGAGTATTGCTTTTTTTACAACGTCAATTCTGCCCATTTTAGCCCTGATCTTCTTTGCTAAAAGCGTGCCATTTGTATTAGGCATTAAGAAACCACGATACCAGTATCCACCAAGTTAAATAATATATATAGGACGAATACCAATTATTTGTGAGGCTGAATATTATTTTGACCCCCCCTACACCACAAAAATCCGGTTCCCTCCTCGCTTGCACCGGAGGGTTAGGAAGGGGTTCTTTCTATGCGTCTTTATCTGAAATTGGTATAAGCTGTTGAGTATTTAACTGGCACAATGTGGACGGGCAAGATGCCTGTTCCACAAGAGAAACATAGTGCAACATTTTAAGCTTGTCAGTCCACTACAATACTTATTTTTTTTCATAAATCAAATAGGATTCCTCTATGAAAGTTTTACACGTCATTCCTTCCATTAGTTCTAAGTTAGGAGGGCCGACTCAAGTCATCTTAAATTTAGTACAAGCTCTACAAGCAGAAGGAATTAGTGCAGAAATTGCTACTACTAATGATGATATTGAAGGAGTAATTGCCGACGTGCCATTATGTCAGCGTGTCGAATACGAAGGAGTACCAGTTTGGTTTTTTCCGCGTTCTGCTCGCTTGAAGGAGTTTCTGCCTGCTATTTCTTTCACTAATTGGCTGTGGCAAAATATTCAAAACTACGACATTTTAGATAATCACTATTTGTTCTCATATCTTCCTACCTGTGCGGCGATGATTGCTCAAGGGCAGGGAGTGCCATATACTGTCAGAACGATGGGACAATTAGCGCCTTGGGCATTGGCTCAAAGCAAATTAAGAAAGCAAATTTATAGCACTGTTTTTGAAAGCCGGAACTTAGCTCATGCTGCGGTTGTTCATTCTACTTCTGTCGGTGAGATGGAAGATACAATCCGCTTTGGAGTCAAACCGCCAAAAATAGTTTTGCCTCTAGGAGTCCATCCACCTGCAAAAATTGCTGATGCTAAACATCAGATTCGTGAACAATATCATATCTCTGAGCAAGTCCCGATTGTGCTGTTTCTCTCGCGTCTGCACTACAAAAAACGCCCTGAGTTACTCATTCAAACACTGAGTCATTTAGCAGCACAGGAACAGCAGTTTCACTTAATTTTAGCTGGCTCTGGAGAAACAGAATATGTCCAATTTTTACATGAAATGGTGGCATCTCTAAATCTGGCAGCACAAACCTCCTTTGTCGGGTTTGTGAGTGGGTACGAGAAAGACTTACTTTTGCAAGGTTCTGATTTGTTTGTATTACCAACTTATTCCGAAAATTTTGGCATTGCTTTAGCAGAAGCAATGGTGTCTGGTTTACCCGTTGTCACCACACCAGGCACACAAATTGCCCCAGAAATCGCCCAAGCCAAAGCGGGAATGATTGTAGAAGGAGAAATAGAACCACTACAAGCAGCGATCGCTCATCTGCTCAACTCGCCGCAATTACGCCATGAATTGGGTGAAAATGGTCGGCTATTTGCTCTAGAACACTACTCATGGCCTGCGATCGCTAAAAAATTAGCCTTAGTTTACCAAGATATTCTCAATAAGTCGTGGGAGTCCCCACCCTCTTTGCGAGACGCTACGCGAACAACTCTTAGTAGGGTGGGGAGGAATAACGGGTAATGAGGAAGGAGTCTTGCCATGACCAAATTTGTCCGCAGGACAAAAAGGGAATGGGTGAGCGACGAATTACCAATTTCATGATTAAAACTTCTGCCAAAGGCTGTAATCTAAATCTACTTCTAGAATAAAGTAGAATTAAAACTAATTTCAGCTGATGCCATGTTAAAACTGAACAAAAAATCTGGTTTTCTCATTCTAGTAGGTTTTACCCTAGCATTATTCAGCATGATTCCCATCCGACTAGCGATCGCTGCCTATCAGTCTCCCCATCCCCAAGCTATCCTTACCCTTGGTGGCGGTTCAGATCGAGAACAATTCACTGCTCAATTTGCCCAAAAACATCCCCAGTTAGATATATGGGTTTCTAGCGGTATTCCCCCAGCACAAGCCCAAGCCATCTTTGAAAATGCAGATATTCCCCACCACCGCCTTCACCTCGATGAGCGTGCTGTGGACACTGTTACCAACTTTACAACCCTCGTTGACGATTTTAAGCACCAAAAAATTCAGCACATCTACTTAATTACCTCGGACTATCATATGCCCAGAGCCAAAGCGATCGCCACTTTAGTTTTAGGTAGTCAAGGAATCACTTTTACCCCTATGCCTATCCCTTCTTACAAACCGAGAGAGTCCATGATTCGCATCGTCAGAGATAGTGGACGTTCCCTATTGTGGATTGTATCAGGTCGGACTGGAGCTAGCTTTAACCCTCGTTTTCGTGAGCCATTCTATGCGGCTAGATAAATACACCCTGGGCAGTTATAGCCCTGGCGCACCCTACTGGAAACAGCTTTTATGGTACTTCCTTGGTTATCCCTTGGTTGAGAGTTCTTGGCTTCCCATCTCATCAATGAAAGTGGGAATATTACGAATTTTTGGCGCTAATATTGGTCAAGGTGTTCGCATTAAGCCAGGAATGCGGGTGAAATTTCCTTGGCGGTTAACTTTAGGTGATTATGTTTGGATTGGCGAAGATACTTGGATAGATAACCTCGCTGATGTGACTATAGAAAGTCATGCTTGTATATCTCAAGGTGTGTATCTCTGCACGGGGAATCATAACTGGAGTCACCCTAACTTTGAGTTAAAAATTGCCCCGATTTATATTCAAGCAAGTAGTTGGATTGCAGCTAAGTCAGTCATTGGGCCTGGAGTGACTGTTGGTAGCGGTGCTGTGTTAACTCTAGGTGGAGTTGCGGCTAAATCATTGGAATCAATGACTATTTATGCCGGAAATCCGGCACAACCAATTAAGGAAAGAAAAATTAAAATAGATGTAGCTCGAAGTGAGAAATTATAAGCAAAAGCATGAAGTTACCCAACCTTGATACCCAAACTATTGACCGCATCATTGAAATGGCATGGGAAGATAGAACGCCTATGGAGGCTATTGAATCTCAGTTTGGGCTGCAAGAGAAACAGGTAATTGCTTTAATGCGCCAGCAAATGAAACAATCTAGTTTCAAAATGTGGCGATCGCGTGTTACCAATCGTAAGACAAAACATTTAAAAAAGCGAGACTTTATGGCCGGTAGATTTAAATCACAAAATCAAAAATCATAAAGCATGATAATTTTTTTCTCCCTCCTTGCGCCTGACTGGAGGGATGGTGACTTGACTTGGTTTTTTGCTCAGAATGGCAATTACTGCCCTGAAGTCCAAGACCTGAGTTTGGTCATGACAGGTTTGTCAGGTGTGGACAAATTGAGTTGATATTGGATTGTTGGGACATGAATACCGTTGCCTTCACGAACGGTAACCAGAAAAGCTGTTTTGTTGCCTGGGTCTTTGTCGATTTGCTCGATATAACCAGACTGTATTTGTGGGATATTTAAGGGCGTTGCTTGTTGAAATTCTGGGTGGGAAATACAGGTAATGGGAGAAGCATCTATATACTGACCTGAATAAAACCAATAAGTTTGTCCTTGGGTTTGAAATTCAAATTTGGACATCACCGTAAATCTATCAAACTCGTCTAATTGCTGATTTTGTGTACAGGTATTGTCAATATATGTTTCTTGAGCATTGATGGGAGTGCAGGAAAATAACCCCAATATTAAACTCATCGCTAATCCAGTTGTCAGTGTTGTTTTAGAAATGAATGTATAAATCATTTTTTCCTTAATTTTAACCGTAGATTCAGCCAGGAGAGTAGAAATTTAATCATTAAATCAGCGAACGCACAGATATACTAGACTTAAAACTTAGTTTGTCTAAGTCTGATGAACGCTTTTAGGCGATGTCCTGATTGGCTTGCCCTAAAGTGTTCTTAGGATCAAGTTTTAAAGTTTATGCACGGCAATCTGCTCCCCAAACCTCTTAAAAGATAAATTTATCATGTCCCATCTACTAACAGCCTTCACACAGCGTTTTCTGCGGATTATCACTTTCGTCATCTTCCTCACCCTGATTAGTGGTTTAATAATTCCTGCCCCTACTTGGGCTGAATCTTCTGGTTTGGGAGTTAATAATGGTCATCTGAGTTCTTGTCCAGCTTCCGATAACTGCGTTGTCAGCCAAAATGCTGATGCTAAACACGTCATTGACCCGATTACTTACCATGTAGACCGCGATGCAGCAAGAGAAACTTTACTCAAAGTTCTCAGCGTTGTTCCTCGCACAGAGGTGATAGAACAAACAGATAATTACATTCATGCTCTGTCTAAAAGCCGCATTTTTAAATTTGTGGATGACGTAGAGTTTTATTTCCCGACAGATGAGCCAGTGATTCATACCCGCTCGGCATCTCGCATCGGAGAGTCGGATCTCGGTGTCAACCGCAGGCGTATAGAGCAAATTCGCCTAGCTTTGCGCGATTTAAATATTTAATTTTATTCTTGTTATTAGACACCTTCGGCACAGTGGAGACGTTGCATTGAACGTCTCTATAACAGTTAGCCGAAGACGCAAATGCAGCTTCAGAATGTGGTGGATATAAGACGAAATTCATGATACTGTTTGAGCGATGGGCAAAGCCTCCCTCCGGCGATCGCTTTATTTACTTTTTTAGGCGAGTATTTTAATATGTTTCCCTGGACTGGTCTGATAACTGCTCTCACACTGTTGCTGTATTTGGTCATCACCATTAACGTGGGTCGAGCCAGAGCCAAATACAAGGTCTTACCTCCCCAAATGACTGGAAACCCCAACTTTGAACGAGTGGTGCGTGTGCAACAAAATACCCTAGAGCAAATGGTTTTATTCCTACCTGCTTTATGGTTATTCTCTTTCTACGTTAGTCCATTGTGGGGGCCGGGTATTGGTGCAATTTGGGTTGTGGGTCGCATTGTCTACGCTTGGGGATATTATCAAGCTGCCGAAAAACGAATGATTGGCTTTGGTATCAGTTCCCTGAGTGGTATGGTGCTACTTTTAGGTTCTCTGGTGGGCATCATCCTATCTTTGGTGCAATCATAAAGCTATGTGTCACCAGAAGCGAAAAGTTTGGCCATATTTGTGGCGTTGCGCCCTAATTATGCTTATAGCCTTAACTTTTGGTGGATGTGGTATGGAATCTGCACAGGCTTTGCTGTGGCAACATCATGATTCCCCTGGTGTTTTGCGCTACCATTCCCAAATATCTATCAAAGATGAAAAAGGTTACGCTTGGCAAGTGCTGCTTTCAAAGTGGGAAACCTGTGTTAATATACCAGATTTTTGGAGTCAGCAAAAAACATACTGTGGCAACAAGACGAATGACTTTTCGGCTATACCCAAACGAGAAAACTGAATCAATTTTGCGGTATCACCGAAAGCTCCACAAGGACTTGTATAATGCCGCAGTTAATAATAGGTTTACGCAATACCAAAAATTTAACCACAAGGTTGATTATTTTGAGCAACAGAATTGTCTACCTGCGTTTAAAGAAGTTTGGATAGAGTACAAAGAACTCCCTAGCCATGCACTGCAAGCAACCTTAAAGCGTGTTGACTTTGCTTTTGAGCGTTGGTTCAAAGGGTTAGGTAAACGTCCCAGATTTAAATCAATCAGGCATTACTCAGGATGGACTTATCCAGACTGTGCAGGTTTTAAGGTAGAGTCTAATGGAGAGAACGGGTATCTCAATTTATCTAAAGTTGGGAGTATTCAAATGCGTGGACAGGCTAAATATTGGGGAAAACCAACTACTTGCACCATTCTTTATCGTAATGGTAAATGGTACGCCTCAATTACTGTTAACGTATTAGACCAAGTTCTCAAGCCAGAGATTCTACCAGTTGGTGCTGTTGGTATTGATCTAGGGTGTAAATCTGCTTTATCG
Organism: Nodularia sp. (in: cyanobacteria); assembly: GCA_007692755.1. GTDB lineage: Bacteria > Cyanobacteriota > Cyanobacteriia > Cyanobacteriales > Nostocaceae > Nodularia. The sequence continues at coordinate 39,775 of REBL01000151.1, forward strand.
ATTACCGATGGAGAAAATCATCAACAAATTGATGCCCCCAAGTTCTTGAGGAATGCTGAACAGAAGATAAAAAAGGTATCTAAAGAGAAAAGACGTAAACGCGCACCCAACAGAAACAAGAGAATCAAGGCTTCTAGAAGGTTCAAGAAAGTTCAAACTAGAGTTAGTAAGATACTTAGAAAAGTTGCTAACCAACGTCAGAACTGGGTACACCAAGTTGCGACAGAAATTGTCAGCAGTAATAGCTTCGTCGCCACAGAAAAACTAGAAGTAAAGAACATGACTAGTAAAGCTAAAAAGCGACGCAGTGTGGTCTTGGGGGTTTCCCCCATGAACAACTTCGTCAAGAAAGGCACACTTCGGCAAAGCTCAGTGACCAAGCGTAAAAAGCAAAAAGCAGGTTTGAATAAGTCAATACTAGATGTTGGTTTTGGAATGCTACGCAGTACCATCAAATATAAAGTAGAACAAATTGGTGGGGTGTTTGTAGAAGTTCCAACCAAGAAAGTAAAGCCTAGCCAAACCTGTCCTAAATGTGGACATCAACACAAAAAAACACTAGATGTACGAATACATGAGTGTTCTGTTTGTTTGTATGTTCAAGATAGGGATATTGCTGCTGCCGAAGTTATGCTTTATTGGGCAAAAGGTATTCTACCGGGGTTAGGAACTAGCCTCGTAGACGCTGATCTTTCTAGCTCTACCTCACGCACCCGCAAACAAGCAGGAAGTATGAGGCAACTAGGGGAAAAGAAGCGTCAGAAATCTCAAAGCAACTTTGCTAAAAACAAGTTAGAGGATGTAGAAACCTCTAACTCAGGCGAAGCCAGTTAGAGGTAGTTCATTATCCCCAAAACTGTAGTTACTGAGTGGCAATTGCTAGTAACAGAAAATACATTTATTTATTACTGTCTAAAGATTCCTGAATAACCGTCATAAATAACTCATTCAGAGGGATGCCCACTGCTTTCGCCATTGCAGAAATCACACTTTTAGGAGCAAAAGAACAATACAACCCGGCTTCTAAAAACCAAGGTTGTCCCTTTGGGTCGATGCGGAAATCAAATAAACTGTAGTGGCGACAACCCAAAGCCAAATGGCACTTCTTAGCCACTTCCTGAACCCTTTGAGTCATGGGGTCGTTAGGGTCTACAATCCAAGATTTCGTATTATCTTTAGCACTAAAACTCAAGTTACCATCATCCGTTTTTTGGAGTTTATCAGCATAGCTGCGGATGGGTTTCTCGTCAGGGTCTAATTTATATTCTTCTAGGGGTAAACCCACTAACTCCCCGTCTTTGACAATAATGCCGCATCGGACTTCGCGACCGAGTTCGATGAATGTTTCCACAATTACCTCATCTGCATATGCAAATGCTTTCTTCAACGCCGCGTCATAATCAGTAGTCTCCTTTACTAAAGCCACCCCTAAAGAGTTGTCAGAACTTACAGGTTTGATGACTACTGGAGGTGTAATTGTCGGCACATCTCCTAAACGCAGCAGTTCTCCACGAGGTACTTTCACCCCTGCGGCGGCGACAATGGCTTTGGTTCTGGCCTTGTGGCTCGCTGTGGCCATGATATCAGCAGTATTACCTACGTAGGGGATTTTGAGTAGGTCGAATAGGGCGCGGTAGTAAGTCATTCCCGGAATACAAAACATTTGTGGTAGCACCAGGTCAATGTTTTGCGCTGTAATCAGGTGTATAGCCTCAACCAGAGAAATCGGTTTAGTCGCAGCAATATCTTCTAGACTGAGCGAGGGAGGAAATCGCCACTGGCCATCAGGTGTAATATATGCTATTTGAAAATCATAATGCGATCGCTCTGCTGTTGCCCTCAAGCAATCTTGGGCATAAAGGCGTGACAAATCACAGTAAAAATCATTGTGTGCAGACCCGACTAAATGAAGAATACGAAGTAATGGCATAGTTTATTAATATGGATTAGTTTCACGTACACTAAGGCGGGCAAGATGCCCACCCCACAAGAGTTTTAGTATTAATCTCCGTACCTCATCTACCTGCAAACTGCTGTAACTGATAACTGTTAACTGATAACTGTTAACTGATTTAATCGCCACCTAATTCTACGAGTTTGCCAATATTGAAGTCTATTTTGACCCAACCTTTGAGTTGTTGCAGGTTTTTGAGCAAAAGTAAGGGAATCTGCCAGTGATGTAAGGTAAAGAATGGTACGGGGTCTTCAAAACGGTAAATGGCATCAGTGCCTTTGACTAGGGTATTAACTGAAGTTTGTAATTGTTTCCAGGAACGGATACCAGTTAGTCGCCAGATTTCGTGATATATCCAGTAAGTGGGCTTGCTACTTGCTAGGGGTTCTGTGGGTGCAGGTAAGGGAACTTTACCAAGATAGGCTTCTGCTACACCAGGATGATTGTAGAACATGGTGATTGCCGAATGGGTGCGGGGGTTGCATTCAATGGCGTAAACTGTACCGGATTCAGCTTGGATAAAGTCGAAAGAAACTTGCCCAGTCAAGGCCAAACTCTGGACGAAGTGTTGCACCCATTCTCGAATTTGGGGATTTTCGACGTTTTCATAGTTGATTTGAAAGGCAGAAGAGTTAGAACAGCAATGCAATCTTAATTCTCCGTCCCGGACTGTGCTATGTGTGCATAACTCCTTACCAGGAATAAACTCTTGCATAATCCAAGGGTTTTCGACACTGATAGGTAGACTGTTGACAAAGGCTGCTGTCTCTTCTGAGGTGTCGCAGGGCAGTTTGGTTAAATTTAAGCGGCGAACCGAGTCGTAAGCAATATTTTTTAAAATATATTTGTGGGTTTCTTGACTAAAATCAAAATTTATAACTTGTTGCGGATCTGTAATTCTAAAGGATTTGGGGACAGATAAACCAAGCGATCGCGCCTGATCAGTAAAGGCAAATTTATCATCCAGCATCAAGGTGACATCTGCATCAAAGTGGAACACTTCGCAGTATTCTGATAGTGCAGGCTTGGCTAAAGAGTCATAGTAACTAGCGACAGGACTGCATACAGGTACATAAACATCAACCTTCTCCTTTTTAACAATTTCTACCAGCGCCTGGATATAGCCTTCTGGGTCTGATTGCGGTTCCGGAACTGTATAAAAACCACTGACAGCTTTGGAGAATCTATGCCCAGATAACCAGTATTTTTGACCTTCAATCAAAATAACTCTGTGTCCTGCGGCATGGAAGCAACGAGCCAATTGCAATGCTTTGGTCATCTTGGCTCCACTCACCAATATAGTCTGAGGATGAGCAGCCATAACAGGTTTTTTCCTTAATGGCCACTGCACAATGTCCCACAGCAAAGATATCAATACTATCAAAGCATTCAACGGTAAGGCTATGAGTAATACTGTCAAAGTAGCGAGAGTCTGGAATAAAGCTACTATCTTGACTCTGAAACCCGTTGATGACCTTGGAGATTTCGCCAAAGATAAAGAAATTGATTGTGCCATAAGATTTGTCAGTTATCAGTTATCAGTGAACAGTTATCAGTTACGAGGCATAATTGGGTCTAAATTCCCCACTATATCGGTGTGATAACTGTTCACAGGGGGAGAGAAGGGAGCAAATTTGTCTCCCTCATGTCTCGTTTACACTACACGTCTAATTAGGGTGACACCATCTCGGATAGGTAACAAAACTTGTTCTACACGAGGATCGGCGGCGACAACACGATTGAACTGTGCGATCGCTTCACCGTTGGCGGTGCGTTGTTCGGCTGGGAGGTAAACTTGTCCTTGCAACAAAGTATTATCCACGCAGATTAACCCGTCAAGAGTCAGTAACTGATGCTCCAAAATAGTCTGGAAATACTCCACATATTCCTTTTTATCGGCATCTATGAAAATCAAATCAAATGATTCTTTTCTCGCTGCTAGCTTGTGGATTGTCTCTAAGGCTGGTGCTACTTCTACAATGATTTTTTTGCCGTGAGGAGACGCACTAAAGCAATCCTGAGCAAATTGAGCCACATATGGGTCTACTTCGCAACCTATGAGTACCCCATCGCTGGGCAGTGCTTCCGCCATTGCCAAAGCTGAATATCCTGTGAACATTCCCACTTCGAGAATGCGCTTGGCTTTGGTCATGTGAACAAACATTTTTAATGTCTGTCCTTCCAGATGTCCTGAGAGCATTTCTTGCTCTAGTTGACGCACTGTTTCGCGATCGCTAAAGCGTTTTCCCCAGTCTTCTTGGCTGGTTTTTTGCGCCAATGCCTTTAAGGCGCTTGATTCCGGAGTCGTGTAATCATCCAAATAGGGGTCTAAACCTGCGGCTAATTCCACTCCTTCGCGCAGAGAATCTAATATCTCTGAGGAAACCTGACTCTCTTGGGCTAATTTGAGAGTTTTTTGTAGCTGGGCTACTAAGATGCTGTGTGGCGTTATCGGTCTAGCTGTTTCTCTTCCTACAATACTGGTCATATCTTCACACCCCCAATAGCTTGGCTGATTGACTTTCAATGTATGCGTCAACGCCTGCTCCACCACGAGGATATTCAGCACAAAGACGTTTGTGTTCAGCTAAAGCAGCATCAAGTTCTTCCCGGTTGAGATCATTGACAAAGAAGCACTCACCAATGGGACGAGGCATAGCTGCGCGTTGTTTGCCATCTCGTGTCAGACTAATAGACTCGGTAGCATCCCAGAGCAAATCGCCATTTAGCAGCGGATGATCCAGTGATAAACCAATTTTACTCATCAAATCTAAGATGCGATCGCGCTCTTGAGTTGGAATATAGCCCCGTTGTGCCGCAATGGTTGCAGATAAAGCCATATCTATATTCACCGCGTGACCATGATAGAGAGGTACACGAGGTGCTAATTCTAGAGTAGGACTCCAAGTGTGACCATAGGCAATAACTCGATCCAAGTCTAATTCATGCAAGTTAGGAGTTTCTAACTCCAGCATAGTTTTGATGGCTTCATAGTTGACTGTATGGGCAATCTCTTTGATTTCCGGTGTAGCATTCACCTGTCCAAAGTGAGTGGAAAGCAGTTGTTCGCCATATTCGTATAGCAGTTCAAACACTTGTGAGTTAGAAACTACAGCGATTTTTACTAACTCTGCCATCCCATTGCGAACTTGAGATGTTGGCAAGGTCTGCAAAAATGAAAAATCTAGAATCACTTTCAAAGGTGCGTGATATGCTCCCAAGCGATTTTTCAACTTACGATGATTAACTGCTACCTTAATTGCTACACCTGCATCAATTAAACCAATCAAAGTGGTGGGAACGCGAATGAAATTGCTCTTGCGACGGTAAGCAGCGCAAGCAAACCCAGCCACATCAGTAATTAGACCACCACCGACTACCAAAACTGGTTCTTTGCGAACTAAACCAAAGTCAGAAAAAGCATCAACAATTTTCTCAAAACTGCTCAGGCTTTTCTCTGTCTCAGAAATGATGATTGGAAATACTGTCAGATCAATATCATAGTGCTGAAAATATGACCTGATTTGTTTGCCATAAAGTTCATAAACATTGGCATCAATCACAGTTAAACAGCGACCAAATTTCGCGTAACTATCGGCAATTTCGCTGTTTTTCACATCAAATGCCCCGTTCACATAGACGAGACTAAAATCAATCTTTTCGTAACCTTCTACGTGAAATGCAGTTTCTGTAGCTTCAAAGGATGCTTGAACTTTATTCATGTCTGTTGACCTTATTCCAAGTAAAAAAATTGTGAGATTTCGGGATTAATGACCATTTACCCTGATGCAAACCAGTAGGAAGTGATGCTCTTAATCCTTTGAGATTAAAGACACAACAAAATAGGCTTTCAAAAAAAGCTTAGTTTTATTACTGGCTGGCAATGTTATGAGACAACGCCGTTTATTTGACTGAGTAAATTATCTAGGTGGGTTCACCTCTGATTCGAGGTTAACTATAAACTAGTCAACTAGTGCCTCTTTCGGGATTATTGACTCTAATTTGGAAAATACATCTGAATTCAGATGTATTCCACTATATTTAACTTTAGTGGTTTTCCGATTGTGAGGTTACTTAAAACTCCTGTCCTGGAGAAATATTCGTATCGTTTATCTCCAAGCTTTAATTTGAGCTGAGAACCATGATTAATTCTTAATTCGCTGTTTTTTAGCATGACTATCAAACCTTATATTGCTAAACTCGCTACATTCTTTTTGGCTGAGAATGACAGTGGCTTTTCCAGAAGTTTCCCGTAATTTTTATTAATTCCACTATGTTTGACTCTAGCAACTTTCCGAATTTTGAACTTGGTAAAACTCCTATGTTTGTCAACTACTTATATGGTATATTTATCGACTCATCTGTGAGATTGGCACCATGATCAATTCTCAGATAGCTGTTTTTTAGCATGAATCTGAACACATAAAAATGGCTCAAAACCAAGATGATTGACTACACTCAATTGAGATGTCAGTCTTCAAAAAAACTACCTTAGTAGCTTCTAAAAGTTCAGAATTGAAATATCTCTGAGTTACTTGTCACAAAAATTGAAATTTTTTAATAAATGGTTGTGTGTTAAAAAATTTCTAAATTTGTTTAAATTGGCTTTGTAACGCTAAATTAAGCTAATTTAGCTTAAACCCAGAAACGGTTTAATGTTAGCTAACTTAGAATCACTATACAAAACATAACATAATGTTAATACAAATCATAACAAATGTAAATGTTTAAACCCAAAAATGTGGCAAATGAACGTCATAGTCAGGATTGCAGCCCTCAAAATCAATCTTAAGATATAGTGATTAGCTATGTTTTTTATGAATAATTTCCTGTTAAGCGATACTGACGGTCACAAATTTGTCCATCTTGGTTAAGTCTGATTACTGATTATTAAAAGTTAACAATACATATTGTAAAGCAGCACTAATCTTCTTCGCCGTGATTTGCGTCACTGCGAACTACCCCTACCTTCAGTGCAGTCTTCAGTGTTATGGGTAAGCGATGAAACATCAATAACACCTTGGCAGACATTTTGATCGCCTGTAAAATTTTCATTAGCAGCCCAATTTAGCCAGCGATCAGGCGTTTCAATGGTTGGTTTAGAGAATTTTCACTCTAATTGTGTCTCTACTTCATGCAGTTTCTCGGAATCATTCCGCAATTTCAAGAACAAAACGCTCTTTTATGACTCTGAAACCATAAAATATGCGTAGGTTGGGTTGAGCTTTGCGAAACCCGACAAAACCAGCGATTATTGGTGTTAAGTTTCGTTCCATTGTTCCGTAACGCTGACGCAAACAACCCAACCTACGCCTAATTGTGGGTCTGCTTCATCCCACAATTTCAAGAACATAATCCAACTCAACTGGGGAAGCCAGTATAATTCTAAATTTAGACCTTTAGTCAGTCCGTATGATAGATATCACGCGCTGATTTTACCACGCTGCCTAGTTTTTGGCGGTGGTGACGGGTTGGTTAAATCTGTTTTTTCGCTTCATTGCTATCTGTAATTACTTATTATTTTCATCATCGGCCATAAAGAAGATGATTCTATCAATTATTAAAATTAAACGTAAAGAACTTGTGGCAATACCAAAATTTGTTTGTAACCCGTGGCATATTCCATGACGATTAAGTTTATTTTCCTGATCATCTTCTGAATTATATTCTTTATATAGATAAGCAATCACTTTAGAAAAATCTTCATTGAGTAAACCTACCCAATTATTCTGGAGTATATCTACTAACGTGCCTTGTATTTTTTGTTCCTTCCATTTTCTTACTAACGCATTTACTGCATTTTCGAGACATTGTTCGTTTAGTAATTTCCAGCTAACTCCTGTAATTTTAGCCTCATCTACTGCATCTTTTAATAATCCTTCTATTTGTGGTGTTAATGCAGATACACTTAAATAATATTTTTCTTCTAAATGGGCTGTAACGGCTTCTTTTAATATAGAAATTCTTTTTTCTACATGACTATTATTTTTGATTATCCAATTATTTAAAGTTTCTTTAATTTTGGATGATATCATTAATTTTTTCAGAAATATTTCATCTATTGTTAGTTTTTCTTCATACGCATCATTGAGGATTTGCACAATACTTGTACCTTCAAAAGTTGAAGTCGGTAAAATCCAAATAGGATACAATTCATTTTCCATTCCTTGAATCATCAATTTATCAGAGATATTAAAACAAAAATTATTTATGAACATAGAAGCAAATTATTCTATCAAGAATAAGTATTAACTTTAAGGAATTTTTAGCAGTACCAAAATTAGTTATTCCTCCATGACAAATGCCTTTACGATCTAATCCATCATTACTAGATATTTCTCTATCATCTTTATACAAATTATTAAGCATTTTTAGCATACTCTTTAAAGGAGTGGGTCTGGGAGGATTAATATTAAGTTTACGCCTCCATATTTCTTCTAATGATTCAATTGCTTTGACAATTTCAGTATCTGATATACCACGAAAAGTTGCATTCATGTCATGATCTTTTATTATATCTCTGATAATACCTTCTACTTGAGGAACTAAAGTCGAAACGCTTAAGAAAAAATTACCTTCTAGATGTGCGTACAATGCTTCCTTAAGGATAGGATATCTATTTTGTATGTTTATATTACTAACACTTTCTTTTTGCCAACGTTCTAAAGTTTCATGAATTCTATCAATAGTCATTAATTTATTAATAAATAAATCATCCTTATGATCACTTGTGTTTGATTGAAAGAAATCTTCGATAGTCTGTATATCATCACCCGAAATTGCTCTTGACTCTTCTGGTAAAATTACAAGTGTTGAGGTGGGTAATATCCATTCTGGTTCAATATCATATCTCTTCTCTAATTTATATATATAATCTATTATGTCTGAGCTAGATACTAGAAAAAACTTTTTCCTTATTTTTATGTATTCTTTAAAAAAATTATTGACGTAATCAACCTCCTTGATACACTGCCGGAAATCTTTGACATTGACATGGCAATTTTCCAATTTAATCTTATCTTTTAATGCTTGATATTCTATTTCTCTAATCTCACCTGTAACGCTGTTTATTAAAGTGTCAATCTTCTTTGTATCTTGCGTACTCTTAGGCTCAGTATTTTCTTTTATGTCTTTGAGCCGAATTTCCAAACATTTTAAAGTAGCATATATTGATGGAATATTCATAATGTTTTTTTCTTGTTAAAATTTAAATTTATGCAGAATCAAGTAAACTTGGCAATTGATTCACAACTTCCCTTTGCTGAATACCACCGAATTTTTGAGAAAATTCAATAGTATTCCATATCCCTCAAACTACCGATTAGCCTGAAAAATTCACGTCTTCTTGGTGTTGGGTTTCACTTTGTTCAACCCAACCTACGTCAAAATTCATCAAAGTCCTTAAAATAAGGGTTGCTAATTTTTATCTGACGAGAGTAATAAAAGAGGGTTAATTAACTATTGCTTCAGGTAAATCTACATCAAAAAATCGGGATGACTGGATTCGAACCAGCGGCCCCTTCGTCCCGAACGAAGTGCGCTACCAAGCTGCGCCACATCCCGTCACAGCAAATACCAAACCATTATATCATAAATAATAAATTATCAAAATCTGCTCACCATAATATAGATGAAAAATATCTTCACTCACAGCTTTGCTTGCTAGGATGAGATTTATATAACTTCATCAGAGTAGATTGTGACTGTTAAACCAGACTGGTTGCGAGTAAAAGCGCCTCAGTGGGAGCGCGTTGGTAACGTCAAAGAAATTTTACGGGATTTAGCACTCAATACAGTTTGCGAGGAAGCTTCCTGTCCCAATATTGGTGAGTGTTTTCAAGCCGGTACTGCCACATTTTTGATTATGGGGCCGGCTTGTACCCGTGCTTGTCCCTACTGTGATATTGATTTTGAGAAAAAACCCCAACCTCTAGACTCCACAGAACCAGCACGACTGGCTGAAGCTGTGCGCCGAATGAAACTGAATCATGTGGTGATTACTTCTGTAAATCGGGATGATTTAGCCGATGGTGGTGCTTCTCAGTTTGTGCGCTGTATTGCCGCAGTGCGGAGTGTTTCACCTCAAACCACAATTGAGGTGCTAATTCCTGATTTGTGCGGTAATTGGAATGCTTTAGCCATAATTTTACAAGCTGCGCCAGAGGTACTTAACCACAATACAGAAACAATTGAGCGCTTATATCGTCGGGTGCGTCCCCAAGGTAACTATCAGCGTACTTTGGAATTACTCAAGCGATCGCGCCAAATCGCCCCTTGGGTATACACTAAATCAGGTATCATGGTCGGGCTAGGTGAAACTGATGCCGAAATTCGCCAAGCTATGCAAGACTTACGCTCTGTAGATTGTGATATTTTGACTATTGGGCAGTACCTCCAACCCAGTCAAAAACACTTGCAAGTTAATGACTTTATTACCCCCGAACAATTTGCAGCTTGGCAAGTATTCGGCGAAGAAATCGGATTTTTACAAGTAGTTTCTTCACCCTTGACAAGAAGCTCATATCATGCAGAGCAAGTCAGGGAATTAATGCAACGCTACCCTCGTCAGGTAGAGACGCAATTACTCGCGTCTGAGATTTAAGTGGTGGGGAATGGTCATGATAGCGGTGCAAAAAACTACCATAGCGATTCTGGGTGCAGGTGCGTGGGGTATAGCTTTAGCAGATTTGGCGACTGCAAACGGCCATCAGGTGCGTCTGTGGTCGCGTCGAGGGTCAGCAACTCTGGAAACAGTTATACAAGATGCCCAAATCATCTTGTCGGCGATCGCCATGAAAGGGGTGAGTGATGTCGTCTCTCAAGTCAAATCTTGCCACCTTTCCCCAAAAACAATTTTTGTCACAGCTACCAAAGGCTTAGATCCCAAAACGACCTGTACACCGTCGCAAATTTGGCAAACAGCATTTCCACATCATTCAGTAGTTGTGTTATCGGGGCCAAATTTATCGAAAGAAATTCAACAATCTTTACCAGCTGCAACGGTAGCAGCCAGCAATGACACTACTGCGGCTGAACTTGTGCAACTGGTATTTTCTTCGCCTCGTTTTCGGGTATATACTAATCCTGATCCTCTAGGTGTGGAGCTAGGAGGGACATTAAAGAATATTATGGCGATCGCAGCTGGTGTCTGTGATGGCTTACATCTGGGAACCAACGCCAAAGCCGCTTTAGTCACCCGTGGACTCACAGAAATGGTTCGTATTGGCCAGAGTTGGGGCGCAAAGACGGAAACATTTTATGGTTTATCAGGTCTAGGAGATTTGTTAGCAACCTGCAACAGTCCTCTGAGTCGCAACTACCAAGTTGGTTACCAGATGGCTGTGGGTCAGACACTTACAGAAATTCTGGCAAACTTACCAGGAACGGCTGAAGGTGTCAACACTTGCCAAGTGCTAGTGCAACGAGCCAAGCAGCATCATATTGCTATCCCGATTACCGAGCAAGTTTATCGCTTAATTCAAGGTGAAGTCACAGCCCAACAAGCACTCTCAGAACTGATGCTCAGAGATATGAAGCCAGAGTACAAGTATTAAACGTGAAAAAAAGCAAATTAATGGCGCTTTCTGCGTGTATACTAACAAATCTATGACAACCTGTCACTTGTAGTTATTCCTCAATAATCCCTAGAAAAAAAATAATAAATCGTCAGGATATTACTTTCGTCCCATGTATATATGACTATGCCAATGATAAACATAATTTTTACTAACAGATGTTTATACCAGTTACCAACGTAATCATAAATATTTATCAACGTCGAAAGACTAACTAGGTACTGTGTAATCTAAAAGCCTAGATATAAATTTGAATAGCTATTGGTTCAATTCAGGCACTTAATCGATACAGTTCGGTATGAGTGTGAGAATACTTCAGTATGTTTTCTTAAAGAAAAATTACTGAAAACCTCAACCGTGTTAGTTCATCTTGAATCACGGGAACAATAGCAAC
>REBL01000203.1 GCA_007692755.1 Nodularia sp. (in: cyanobacteria)
CGTAATTCGTAGTTCGTAATTCGTAATTCGTAATTCGTAATTCGTAATTCGTAATTCGTAATTAAGAAGGTCTGGGTTTTCAGGCTTGCATCTATTTTTACTCGTATTGGCTTTCTCTGATTTTCCCCTATGCCCCAAGACCCTTACAGTTGGATAGAAGCATCTCTAGCAACTATTCACAAAGCTAACTGGTATCGCTCTGTACAGACAATCGATGGTCGCCCAGGTGCTACTGTGCTGTTGGCTGGGGAAGAGGTAATTAATTTTGCCAGTAATGACTATTTGGGTTTGGCTGGGGATGAACGCTTGATTAAAGCGGCAATCCATGCTGTAGAAAAATTGGGGACTGGTAGCACTGGTTCTCGATTACTCAGTGGACATCGGGAATTACATCGGGAATTGGAACAGGCGATCGCTGCTTGGAAACAAACAGAAGATGCGGTAATATTTAGTTCTGGGTATTTAGCAAATTTGGGTGCGATCGCAGCTTTAGTCGGTAAGCGGGATTCAATTTTCTCTGACCAGTATAATCATTCCAGCCTCAAAAATGGGGCGATTCTCAGCGGTGCAGAATTTCTAGAATATTCCCACTGTGATGTAGAAGCATTAAAAATTCAATTGAGTCAGCAACGCCAAAATTACAGACGTTGTTTGATAATTACTGATAGCGTCTTCAGTATGGATGGTGATTTATGTCCATTACCAGTATTATTAGATATAGCAGATGAGTTTAGCTGTATGTTGCTCATCGATGAAGCTCACAGTACTGCAGTACTAGGAAAAACTGGTGCAGGATGCGTAGAATATTTTAACAGCACAGGTAAAATCTTAATTCAAATTGGCACATTAAGTAAAGCCTTGGGCAGTTTAGGCGGCTATGTAGCGGGAAGCGCCAACCTAATAGATTATTTACGAAATCGCGCCCCCAGTTGGATTTACACCACTGCACTTTCACCCGCAGACACCGCCGCAGCTTTAGCAGCAGTTAAAATAGTGCAACAAGAACCGCAACGTCTGACGCAACTATGGCGGAATGTGGACTACTTAAAAAGGTTAATTACAGAACAATTAGCTCACCTGAAATTATTACCTACAGAATCACCCATCCTATGTTTACAGTTACCCAGTGCAGCAGATGCACTCAGAGTTGGTAAACAGCTAAGAAGTCACGGCATTTTTGCCCCAGCTATTCGTCCCCCCACAGTCCCGACAAGTCGGATACGGATATCTGTGATGGCTACTCATGAAACCGCACATATTGAAAAATTGGTATCAGTTCTCAGTGAAATTTTATAACTTCAGCGTTTGCCCAGAGTATTAGGGATTTAGCAGAAACGCAGGTATTTCCAGGATATGAAAATAGACTAGCAGCGCAACAACTACGGTATAAACAGTGGAACCACCCAAACCCAGCAGTAAATCTCTTTTGAGGTTTCGCTTCTCTTCTGTGATGAACATATCCATCGCTCCCATTTGCATCATCACAATTCCCAACACATTGGAGAGCCAATAGCCAATGATTGTGAATGGTAAAAACCAATTAGGTTTAGCCCAGCTTACCAGATAACCAAACAACAGTGCGATCGGTAAATTAAAAAATACATCATTCCACCACGATAAGGGAGAAAGCATATAGCCAATCCCAACCAGTAATCCCCCTCGCAATTTTTTAAACACTCATACACTCCTGCTAATTAAACTAAAACACATCTATTTTGCACCCATCAGATTTATATCAAGTCCGGTTGAATACTTACGAAACGCGAAAACCGTGCCAAACTTTTGCTTTACTCCCCTCCTCGCTTGCGGGGAGGGGTTGGGGGTGGGGTGACATGATTGTGGTAATCGTAACTAATTAAACGGACATAATATTACTAAATATTTTGTGGGATGGGCATACTATGGCTAACGCCACGCTACGCGGTAAGCGCAGCTATGCCCTTCAGGGCTTTACGACAAGCTCAGTACAAGTCTTGCCCGTCCTCATGATGCTATACTTCTTCAAACTCAAGATTCTGCTCTTGCCCAATTTTCTAAATTAATACCTTGAACTCTTAACAAATCAGAATCATTAGAGACTAGAATTAAGCCGCGTGTAATTGCAGTTGCTGCAATCAATATATCTTGCTCTTGAATAGTAAAACCCCTGCGTTATAAGTCCAAATGAATCTCGCACGCTCTTTCAATAATCTCTAAATCATCTATTAATAACACTTGATAAATTTGACAAAACTTTTGAAATTCAGCTAACTGTCTGCTGGCGTTGATAGCTAAAAGACCTCGTTTGACTTCATAGTAAGTTATACAACTAATAAATACATCTTGTCTGAGACGGCGAACTTCCCTAAATCTCTTGTCTACGGTGGCATTTTTTTTCAAAATGTAAGAAACAATATTTGAATCTAGTAAATAACTCACTTTATCGGTCTTCCTTCTACCACGGCATCAAAAATTTCTATCTGCTCAGGTGTTAAATCATTCAAAGTTCCAGAAACTGACTCTAAAATTAAAATACTATCAATTCTATCTGTCAAATCATCCTCTTTAATTTCCCTCATCTCTTCTGGTGAAAACTTCCCAAATAACTCTACCAACATTGCAATCATTTCACGTGGCTTTAATTTAACTTGATATAAACTATTACCCTGAATCAACTTCTCCACAATTGGCGAGATTCGATTGTGTAGCTCCTGATTGTAATTTAAAACTTCCTGCATAATTACCCCTCATATATAAACTCATTACCCCAATTATAATTAATTCCTCTCCGCGTTACCTCTGCGTTCACCTCCGCGCCCCTTTGCGTTAAAAAAAAAGGGCAGACCTTTCAGTCCACCCCTCAAAAACTTAAGAGAATATTTCGTTGCTAATTAACCCAACAAAGCCTTAGCCTTAGCCAAAACATTATCAACACTAAAGCCAAACTTCTCCATACAAACAGCACCAGGAGCCGAAGCACCAAAAGTGTCGATACTAACAGTATCACCTTCACTACCAACATACTTATGCCAGCCGAAACTAGCAGCAGCTTCTACAGACAAACGCTTGGTAACAGCTTTAGGTAGAACAGACTCTTTATAAGCTGCATCTTGCGCGTCAAATAAATCACTCGAAGGCATAGAAACAACCCGAACCTTCTTACCTTCGGCTGTCAATTTCTCCCCTGCGGTAACACAAAGGCTTAACTCTGAACCAGTACCAATCAAGATGATATCGGGAGTACCTTGGCAATCTACCACAGTGTAACCACCCTGAGCCACCTTCTCAACCGATGTACCTGCCAAGTTGGGAACAGCTTGACGAGTGAAGGCTAACAGAGAAGGAGCGTTTTCCTTCGCCTTGGTAATTGCGACTTTGTACGCGCCAGAGCATTCGTTACCATCTGCGGGACGAAATACAGTCAGGTTAGGAATAGCACGCAAAGAAGCCAGAGTTTCTATTGGTTGGTGGGTAGGACCATCTTCACCTTGTCCAATGGAGTCGTGAGTCATCACCCAAATTGCGCCGA
This sequence comes from Nodularia sp. (in: cyanobacteria), assembly GCA_007692755.1. Taxonomy (GTDB): domain Bacteria; phylum Cyanobacteriota; class Cyanobacteriia; order Cyanobacteriales; family Nostocaceae; genus Nodularia. The sequence continues at coordinate 3,509 of REBL01000203.1, forward strand.
CTTGAGACAAAGCAGATAAGCGGATAGCAGCCCGCATATAATCTGTGAAAATCAAGAAGGTCGCACCGTAGGGAATTAATCCCGAACCATGCAGCGCCATACCATTACAGATTGCGCCCATACCGTGTTCCCGGACACCGAAGTGAATGTTGGGATTTTGGTATGCTCCTTTTTGGAAGTCTCCCTTGCCCTTGATTTCAGTTAAGTTAGAGTGGGTCAAGTCAGCAGAACCACCGATTAACTCTGGTAAAACTGCTGCTAGTTTATTCAGACAGTTTTCTGAGTGTTTCCGGGTTGGTAATCCTTTATCTTCGGGGGTGTAGCTAGGTAGTACCTTATCCCAACCGTCGGGCAGTTTAGCACTGACGTAACGTTCAAATTCCGCCGCTTCTTGGGGATATTTGGCTTTGTAATCAGCAAATGTCTTGTTCCACTCAGCTTCGTAGCTTGCGCCACGTTCTACTGCTTTGCGTGTGTGGTCAAGAGCATCTTGAGGAACTACGAAAGGTTCGTGTTCCCAGTTGAGTTGTTTACGAGTTAAGGCAATTTCGTCTGCACCCAAAGCAGCACCGTGAATACCAGCAGTGTTTTGTTTATTGGGTGAACCATAACCGATGGTGGTAGTCACCTTAATCATGGTGGGCTTGTCGGTGACAGCTTTGGCTGCTTCAATTGCTTTGGCAATGGAGTCTAAATCGGTGTTACCATCGGCAACGTGCAGGACGTGCCAGCCATAAGCTTCAAAGCGCTTAGAAACATCTTCGGTGAATGCTACATCTGTAGAACCATCGATGGAGATGTGGTTGTCGTCGTACAAAGCAATCAGTTTGCCTAATCCCAAGTGACCTGCGAAGGAAGCAGCTTCACCAGAAATACCTTCCATATTACAACCATCACCTAGAATTACATAGGTGTAATGGTCAACAATTTTGGCATCTGGTTTGTTGTATTTGGCAGCTAGATGGGCTTCTGCCATTGCTAAACCAACTCCATTAGCAATACCTTGTCCCAAGGGGCCAGTTGTAACTTCTACACCGGGGGTTTCAAAGTTTTCTGGGTGTCCTGGGGTCTTAGACCCCCATTGACGGAATTGCTTGATATCTTCTATGGTAACGCTATCGTAACCTGTCAAATAAAGCAGGGCGTACAGCAACATTGAGCCATGACCGGCAGACAAGACAAAGCGATCGCGGTTGAACCACTTGGGATTTTTGGGATTAAACCGCATAAAGCGATCCCAGAGGACAAAAGCCATAGGAGCAGCGCCCATTGGCAGTCCTGGGTGTCCTGATTTAGCTTTTTCTACAGCATCAACTGCCAAAAAGCGAATCGAATTAATACAAAGTTCTTCGAGGGATTGGGTTGCAACAGCCATAATCTCTTATTCTTAAGGACAGGTTAACACTCTTGGAGCTTTTTTCTAACTGGGGTTGTTCTCAACAGTTAGCAGTTAACAGTTAAAGGTTATCAGTTTTCTTCACTCAACTTGGTAACTGAATCACTGATTGAATTTTCCCCATAGTATCTTTATCATCCCATTCCCCATTTTGATGGACAAGCGGGAACTCCTGAGATTCTAGTGATCAATCAGTCTGATTATTAGATCATGCTGAACGCTTGACTTCACAATGAAGGATATTTGTGATACTTTTCACACAATCATCTCAGGAGAGCCGAAAACGGCACAGGTGAGAATTTTAAGCGTACTTCTTAAAGGCTAGTGTGACATTGTGACCACCAAAGCCAAAGGAGTTGGATAAAGCGATCGCCACTTTTTGGGCGCGGCTACTATGAGTTACGTAGTCTAAATCACACTCTGGGTCAGGATTTTCTAGATTGATGGTGGGGGGAATTTGGTCATGTGCGATCGCTAACACTGTGGCGACTGCTTCAATGCCTCCCGAACCGCCCAAAAGATGGCCTGTCATCGATTTGGTGGAACTGATGGCGATTTTATAGGCATGATCGCCCAATGCTGTTTTCATCGCCGCAGTTTCCGTGGAATCATTGGCTGGGGTGCTAGTACCATGAGCATTAATGTAGCTCACCATGTCTGGAGTGATGCCGCCATCTTTGAGCGCCAATTGGATGGCTCTGGCAGCACCTTTTCCACCAGGAACTGGGGAAGTCATATGGTAAGCGTCACAGGTCATTCCATAGCCGACCATTTCCGCATAAATGCGAGCGCCACGACTGAGGGCGTGTTCTAGCTCTTCTAGTACGAGAATTCCCCCACCTTCACCCATGACAAAGCCATCGCGATCGCGGTCGAAAGGACGGCAAGCATGAGTCGGGTCATCATTGCGAGTAGAAAGCGCGCGGGCTGCGGCAAACCCAGCTAAACCCAAGGGTGTAATTGCTGCCTCACACCCGCCACAAATCATCGCCTGAGCATAACCACCTTGAATGAGGCGGAAAGCATCCCCAATGGCGTTAGAACCTGCGGCACAGGCAGTGACGGCACAGGAATTCGGACCTTTAGCACCGATGTGAATTGCTGTTAATCCAGCCGCCATGTTGGCGATCATCATCGGGATCATGAATGGACTACAGCGATCAGGTCCACGATTCAAGTAAACTGTTTGCTGGTCTTCCAACACCTTCAGTCCACCAATGCCAGAGCCAATCATTACTCCCACCTGTTCGGCATTGAGTTCATTAATGACTAACTTCGCATCAGAGACAGCTTGTTTGGCAGCCGATACCCCAAATTGGGCAAACCGATCCATGCGCTTGGCTTCTTTGCGATCCATATAAGCGAGAGGATCGAAGTTTTTGACTTCCCCAGCAATGCGACAATCATGACTAGAGGCATCAAAATGTGTGATGTTGCCAATGCCATTGCGTCCGCTTAACAATCCTTGCCAATATTCATCTGGTGTATTACCAATCGGTGTAATCGCGCCAACACCAGTTACAACAACGCGTTTACGTTTATAGTCTGTCATCTCTTAGTTAAAATTGGCGAGAAAGCTGCAAATAAAGTTCTGAGTGCTGAGTGCAAAGTAGAGAGGTGGAAGTGGGAGAGAAGGAGACACGGGGAAGAAATTTTCAGTTTTCAGTTTTAACTTTTGATTCCTCCGCAACGCCTCACGCTCCACTGGGGAAACTTTTTGGCGCTAGCCTCTCCCCGTGGGAGAAAACCGCAGTGACTCCTCAGCACAGGCTACGTAAGCCTTGCTGCGCTAAAAGCACTCAGTACTTTCTTAGGCGGATGCAGCAACTTTATCGTTGATGTAATCCACCGCCTCTTGAACCGTCGTAATTTTTTCGGCGGCTTCATCGGGAATTTCGATATCAAATTCTTCTTCCAATGCCATCACTAATTCAACTGTATCTAGGGAATCAGCCCCCAGATCATTGGCAAAATTAGCTTGGGGTGTAATTTTGTCAGTCTCAACACTTAGTTGATCGACAACAATTTTCTTGACCTTTTCAAAAATTTCTGCTTGACTCATACGATAACAGTCCTTGACCAGTTGCTAATATCCGCTCTTTAATGGGCGATGTGGTTTTTGAGCATATACATCTTATCGGAAAGCGCGATCGCCCGTATACTACCGAGGGCTTTTTCTGAAGAAAACTCTACTACCCCCTCAACTCTAAAGTACTGGTTCAGGGTCAGGAGTGGTGAATGGGAAGGAGCCACTGGAAAAGCCTCTGGTTGCTAGGTCACACCACGCGATCGCATATAATTAATGCAAATATCTCTACTTCTCAATTCTGACTAAATTTTTGGTGAATGTCCAATTAATACATACACCTTTACCAGTGTCCCTAGCCAGAATTGAGCAAACAGTTATCATCAGGGGTAATTGCCTTTAGCCAAAAATATTTATATGCTATCTTCTACGCTGAAATACGCTTATTACCCTGGTTGTGTTGCTCAAGGAGCTTGCCGAGAGCTTTACTTATCAACTCAAGCTTTGACTCAAGCATTGGGTATCGAACTAATTGAACTGAAAAAAGCTGCTTGCTGCGGTTCCGGCACATTTAAAGAAGATTCCCAATTACTCGAAGATACTGTCAACGCCCGCAATATTGCCTTAGCAGAAGAATTAAATCTACCCTTGCTTACCCATTGCAGTACTTGTCAGGGTGTAATTGGTCATGTCAACGAAAATCTCAAACAATGCCAAACAGACAATCCTAGCTATGTAGAGCAAGTAAATGGCTTGCTGCAAAAAGAAGGGTGTTCACCTTATCGCGGCACTAGCGAAGTTAAACATATTCTTTATGCCCTGCTCACAGATTATGGTTTAGAGGAAATTACTAAACGTGTGACTCGTAAGTTAACGGGATTAAAATGTGCCGCTTTTTATGGCTGTTATCTCCTCCGCGCTCAAAAATATATGCCCTATGATGACCCCTTCCACCCAGAAGGCATGGAAAATATGTTTCGAGCAGTAGGCGCAACACCAATTTATTATCGTGGTCGCACCCAATGTTGCGGCTGGCCTCTTTCTAGTTACGCCACTAACCAGTCTTTCCAGATGGCGGGGATGCACATTCAAGATGCTTTAGCTAACGGTGCTGACTGTATAGTTACTCCTTGTCCTTTGTGTCATCTGAATTTAGATTCTCGTCAGCCAGAAGTGGAAAAAGTGATTGAGAAACGGCTAGGTTTACCAATACTGCATTTACCTCAGTTGATTGCTTTGGCTTTAGGAGTTAGCCCCAAGGAACTTGGTTTAGATCGTCACATCGTCTCTACCAAGCCAGTGTTAGAAAAATTGGGATTTTAGAAAAATTTAGAATCCCCGAATTTGTAATTTGGGGATTCTTGCTTCAAAGGGATTTCAACGAATTTACCCGCGTTAACAGCAAGCATCTTGACCGTATCCTCTACGGAACCGCTAAGTCCGCGGATAACGACGACTTGAGCGGCTGCCACATCTCTATCTGTGGTATAGCCGCAATTTAAACAAAGATTATTGACACTCTCCGACCTAAAGGTGCGGAGATTCTTAAGACCTCACGGACTTAATATCCTGTTTACACAGGTTCCCAGGCTCACCACGTTTGCCTTTGATGGCGTAGTGATATCTCCTCAAGGTTTTTCGGGCGTAGACTTTCCCCCAGTCCGGGGGTAGGTTTTTAAATCTTGTACTGATTAGATGATCGTAACATGGCTGAGTCCTAAAAGACTCAATTAGCCTTCATCCCCTGCCTAAAGTACGGAATACGCAACTACGTTGCTGTTCCTCAAGGGTTTTCGGCATATTTTTTATAAATATTTTTCCTCTAATTTTGTTAACCCTTCTGCTGTTGTTTGCTGTTATCATCCCCTTATGGTTTACTTGTCAACTGTCTTGAGAAAGATGTGACTAATGAATACTTGCCAGCGAGGAGGGATTGGGGGTAGGGTTAGTAAAAGTGTTAATTTAGCTCGACTTTGGGGAACTATATATCCAACGGTATCATCACTCAATTAGGTATATATTGCAGCATCTAATGATTAAAACTTCGGTGACCCGAACAAAGCCTGCCCGCCCAGGCTACAAAACCCTTAATTTTTCGTAGTCTGTACCTGCGGAATTTGTTTGTTTAACCAAGCCTGTGCAATGAGGGAGTCCGGTCTAGTATCGCAAGGCGTTCGTCAAAAGTCAAAAGTCCAAAAGCTGATTAAATAGGCTTTTCATTGATTTTGAATGCTCTGTTTATTTACGTTTACTTGTACTAGGAGATTTCTCCCAGGAGTAACTGCCATCAAGCCTCCGGCATCAGTAGGTACTACCTGAAGGGTTTAAGGGTTCTGCCCTGCAAGCAACTGTCATGCGACTTCCAGTCGCTTGAGCTTGGTGCAATATGTGAGTAATGCCTGAATAATTAGGCAATATCTGTAATGTTGATTATTCCTAAAATCTAATCTAGATTAAAAGTTATTTATGTCAGTCCATGAAAGTAGTTTTGGGGAGAATGCAGATTTAATTATTGGTATTAGCAACCAAGAACATTACTCTTTGCCACCAAATTCTACTCCTGTAGGTAATTTGGCCAGACAAAAAGCAACTATTTCGAGCTTTCTCGCTCCTTTGACTCAGGACACTTTTAAACAAGTTGTTACAGAAGTCGAGCAAAAATTGCAGATTGTGCATCAAACCCTATCAATGTTAGATTCTCAAGGGTTTGAAACAATTCTCCAAGAAATGTTGCATTCGATTACCTTTAAAACAGGAGAGTTACTAGGAGCAGACCGGACAACGATATTCTTATTAGATGAAGATAAACAAGAACTTTGGTCAACTTTAGCTGAGGGGGAAGGAGAAGGAGAAGCTTCTCTAGAAATTCGGATTCCAGCAGATAAAGGTATTGCAGGCGAAGTCGCCACTTTCAAAAAAGTCATAAATATTCCTTTTGATTTTTATCAAGATCCGCGTTCGGTATTTGCTCAAGAACAAGAAAAAAAAACCGGCTATCGTACTTACACAATGCTGGCGTTGCCATTGTTGAATGAAGACGGAAAATTAGTAGCCGTGGTACAATTACTGAATAAATTAAATTCGTCAAATAATGCAAATGCTCTGCTTTCAGAGCGTGTTGATACGAAAGGTTTTAGCAAGGCTGACGAACAATTATTTCAAGAATTTGCTCCTTCAATTCGATTGATTTTAGAGTCGTCGCGCTCGTTTTACATGGCGACTCAAAAACAAAGAGCCTTAGCAGCGTTAATGAAGGCGATCAAGTCCCTAAGTCAAAGTAGTCTTGACTTAGAAGATACCCTGAAGCGGGTAATGGAAGAAGCTAAGGAACTGATGAATGCTGATCGCAGTACTCTGTGGCTCATAGATCGCGATCGCCATGAATTATGGACTAAGATTACCCAGGATGATGATTCTACTAGGGAGTTGCGAGTACCAATAGGTAAAGGCTTTGCTGGTATCGTAGCAGCATCTGGACAAAAGCTGAATATTCCCTTCGACTTATATGACCATGTTGACTCAGATACAGCCAAACAAATGGATCAGCAAAATGGCTATCGTACCTGTAGTTTACTATGTATGCCAGTCTTTAACGCTGATCAGGAATTGATTGGGGTCACTCAATTAGTCAATAAAAAGAAATCAGGGGATTTTCCGCCATACAATCCAGCTATTTGGCCCAAAGCGCCTGAATGCTTCCAAGCTAGCTTTGACCGCAACGATGAAGAGTTTATGGAAGCTTTTAATATTCAAGCGGGTGTGGCGCTGCAAAATGCTCAGTTGTTTGCCACAGTCAAGCAACAAGAACAAATGCAACGGGATATTTTGCGTAGTCTTTCTAATGGTGTAATTTCTACAGATAAAGCTGGGATAATTATTACTGCAAATGAAAGTGCCAAACACTTATTAGGATTAGAACCTGAAGACCGTTTAGAAGGTCAATTAATTACTGAAGCGATCGCAATTAAAGAAGGTGACTTTAGCAAGTGGTATCAAGATGCTTTACAAACCAATGATTTAAAGATTTCTCAGCAATATTACCCTGATCAAACACTCGTGAGTGATGGCATAGAACTCCACAGTATTAATTTGTCCATCAACACCATTGCTGATGCTACCGACCAACAGCAAGTCCGGGGGGCGCTGGTGGTGATGGAAGATATCAGTGATGAAAAGCGCCTCAAGAGTACTATGTACCGCTACATGACTCAGGAATTAGCGGAAGAATTGCTGAAATTGGATGATGCTAAACTAGGAGGCGATCGCAAAGAAGTTTCCATTTTATTTTCCGATATTCGCGGTTACACCACTTTGACAGAAAATTTGGAAGCTGAAGAAGTGGTGAGTATGCTCAACGACTATTTTGAATCAATGGTAGAAGCGGTATTTAAGCATAAAGGCACTCTGGATAAATACATCGGGGATGCCATCATGGCTGTATTTGGTTCCCCTCTACCTTTGGAAAACCACGCCTGGATGGCTGTGCAAACATCAGTAGAAATGCGCCATCGCTTGCTGGAATTTAATCAACGTCGCCACGCTGCTGGTAAGCCCAGAATTAAAATTGGCATTGGTATCAATTCTGATACCGTTATCAGTGGCAATATCGGCTCTAGTAAGCGGATGGAATTTACTGCAATTGGTGATGGCGTTAATCTTGGTTCCCGATTAGAAAGCATTAGTAAGCAGTACGGTTGTGACATTATTCTCAGTGATAATACCTTCAAACCTTGCCAAGACTATATTTGGGCGAGAGAATTAGATTATATTCGCGTTAAAGGCAGAAATGAGCCGGTAGCTATATACGAATTGGTAGGTTTGCGTTCCGATCCCATTAGTAGCGAACAATTGCAATTAATTGAGTACTATCATAAAGGACGCGAGTATTACCTCAATCGCCAGTTTACCTATGCCAGAGCTGAGTTTGCCAAAGTTTTGGGAGTTGACAACCAAGATAAAGCCGCTATGTTGCATCTTCTACGTTGTCAGCACTGGTTGCAATCACCACCAACAGACTTTGAATGGGATCAGGGCGTTTGGACTTTTCAAGAAAAATAAAAAATGCAGTTATACAATTTGGGATTTTAGATTTGGGATTTTGGTGAAGTAGCGCGTTCCTCCCAAAGAGAGAAGCTAACGCCAAGGGACTTGTACCACTAAGGAAGTATTGGTCAGGGAAAATATATTTTTAGCGAATGTGACACTACTGGGTGCGGCATCCGGGGTTGAATATTATCAAATAAACTTAATATTACTTATAGAAATAACAACAAAATCGTCATCATTACTGTTTTTTTGAAGTTATACATCTATTTGTAAAAGATAATTTCTATGTGTTGTGAAAATTATGCTTTCAGTTAAACTCTAAACATAGAACACCAGCAATTATTCTTTTTTATTTTTTATGAATGCTATTTCTACAGTGGAATTTAAGCGGCCAACTTGGCAAACAGCTATTATGTTCGCCTTGGGCTTTTGGTTGAGTGCTAGCCTAGTGTTAGACTGGGTAATTATGCCTAGCCTTTATTTTTCTGGGATGATGAGTCAAACCAGCTTTACTACAGCCGGCTATGCGATTTTTTGGAATTTTAATCGCATTGAATTATTATCTGCGGCTGTAGTCTTGACTGGTGTACTGGCTTTGTGTAAAACCAAATCTCGCTGGAATCCTAGCGTTATTTTCTTTGCAATCATGCTGGTTGCTATTACTTTGCTAGATACCTATTTCCTAACTCCGCAAATGTGCGCTGTTGGGACACATCTGAACTTATTTGCCACAGCATCTGCAATTCCCACGCAGATGAATGTACTACACAGTAGTTATTTTGTCCTAGAAGCAGTCAAACTATTGGCAGGTGGAACACTTTTAAGCTGGTGCTGGCGAGAACAAGTTTCGAGAGAATGTGCTTAATTTATAAGAAAGATGCTGAAAACCCCTGAGAAACAGCAACTCAGTTGCGTATTTCGTACTTCTCCCAAGGGGAGACGCTGCGCGAACAGGCAGGGGATGAAAGCTAGCAGCACTGTTTACGGTGTTCCGATTTAATTTTTTTGGTGCGCGATATACTCTATCACATTTTTTGTAGAGATATTACCAGCAGTTGAAACAAAATAGCTTGGTGTCCATAGAGAATTTAAATATTTCTGGAATGTTGAGACGCTGTAAAGTTAAAGTTGATGAGACAATTGGTAGGTTTCTTAAAAATGGACAATCCAGGAAGAAAGGTTTGAATCGCGCTATCTCTGATGCAAGTTGGAGTGAATTAATTTTAAAGATTGAGTATCTAGCTGCAAAGCAAGGAAAAGTCGTAATTAAAATTAATCCTAAGTATTCTAGCCAAGAATGCAGAAATTGTGGACACACCGATAAGTCAAACCGTGATGGCGAGAAATTCATTTGTATAAAATGTGGATATCACGAACACGCTGACATCGGGGCTGCAAAAACTATTAGAGATAGAGGTTTGGAAACAGTACGCGGGGACTCCGCGAAACTTGCTGCTAGACAGCTAAACGCCCAAAAGGTATCACCACGCTCTATGAGCAAACGTGGTGAGTATGGGAACCTGAGCAATCAGGATATTAAGTCTGCAAAGTCTTAAGAATCTCCGCGCTTTCAGCTCGGAGAGTGTCAATTATTCTGCATCAGGTGTTGCTTCATTGTTAAATAACAGCAAACGTGCAGCCAGGATAGCAAACCCTACAGCCGCGATCGCCTTTAATATGCGCGTAGGTAATAATTCTGCCACAGCACCACCGGCTAATGCTCCCAAAAGGCTGGTGAGCAATAGTGCGCCAGCAGTGCCGAAAAATACTGCTTTGCGAGACTGAGAACGTCCTGAAAGTGCGATCGCGGCTAATTGGCTTTTATCGCCTAATTCTGAGAGAAAAACTGTAACAAAGCTGAGTCCTAAAAGATGCCAGTCCATATTTTGGGGGAGTAGGGAGTGTGAGTTTCTGAACTACGAACTACGAATTACGAATTACGAACTACGTTCGCGCAGCGTTTCCGCAGGAAATATTACGAACTACGAATTACGAATTACGAATTACGAATTAAAAATTACATCCCAAAACAACATCAGGGAAATGAACAGTAACATCATTCCTGCTGATTTTTCTACAGTTTTGGGACTAAGGCGATTAGCCATCCAACCACCTAAAAGCACGCCTAACAAGCTGGTGGTGATTAGCGCCGCCCCAGATCCAAGAAACACTACCCACGGTGCATGAGATTCTGCACTCATTAATAAGGTGGATAGCTGAGTTTTATCGCCAATTTCTGCGAGAAAGATAGTAATGAAAGTGGTAGCAAAAATTGCCACTACTGATTCCTGCTGTTTTTTACTATCGGTAACTACAGGCTGAACTGGCTCAATGATTGCAACTGTTCTATTAGATTCGTTACAGTCTTTTATTTCTAGTTGGTTTTCAGTCTCAGAGGTGACAGAAAAAGTTACAGGTACAGAGTCAAGATTCACAGGCAGTAGCTCTAGTTGCTAAGTGACTTTCATATTTGTCTCATTTTCTCAGATTGTGGTCATAAATTGCAACCCCATTGCCCAAAATATCAGACTTAAAAGCCAACGGCTTTGTTAAAGCGCAGCATTTCCAGACTGCGATCGCCATAGACTCCCTCGATTTGTTCACGACAGCAGTCAATAGCAAAATCGTTGAGTTCTTCAGGCTCAATTCCATACATATCCTGAAATGTCTCTGGTTCTACACGGCAAAAACGGGGGCGATTTGCGTAGATACTACATTCTCGGCTGGTATGGTCAAAATTAACACACCATCCGTCTTCACCCACCATACTCAGGTATTGTGCCAATTCTGCGGGTAAGAGATACTCTTCTAAATCTGGACGCTCCGAGGGATCAAGATTACAACAAGCCCCACATTGTTTAATACATTGCCAGTTTGCCATTTTATTGATTTTCCTATAATTTTGTTAAGTAAATTAAATGTAACAGCCCACGGCCGGATATGATTGATGGCGAGTTTTATAACTGAGTTACTGTATTTTCAAAAATTAAGAGGACAAGGGAAAAATGTTTGACACTTTAAGCAATATCAATTGGGAAGTCATCTTCCAGCTAGTTTCCGTTGGACTAATCCTCATTTCTGGCCCAATAGTCATATTTGTACTGGCGTTTCGCAACGGCAATATGTAAAAATGCCACATCCTGAGTGTTGAGTATCTTAAAAACTCATAACTCAGGACTCAGCGGACACTGAGCGTAGTCGAAGTGTGCTGATAATGCCTGAAGGGCAGCTTGGATAATGTTGTCATACTGTGGTTGAGATATATCAATCTCTTGAAAGTCTTGACGATTTTTGCCTAGTAGACCAATTGTATGTCCTGGTTGCATAACTAAGACTTTGCCTTCAGGATTTTTAATTCTTAATTCTGGTAAAACACCGTTCTGATAAATACCACAAGTATAATTTCGCTGCTGATACTGAAAGTTAGCTTTTAATGGACTAGCAAACGACTGGTTAAATAGATGAGATGACGGTAGCTGTTGAGAATTGATGGCTTGATGACTGAGATCCTCATTGGCAAGTCTAGCACCGAGTAATTCCAACTCAATGGTAGTATTACCATTAAAGTGATTCTCTCGCAGCTTGTAGGCGATATCCACTTGCGGCGGTAGGGGGAAATAGTCGCCCCAACGCCAGGCGATCGCTTTAATTTTATACTGCTGATCATTAATCCTTTGGCTCAGTGTTAATTTAATGTGATCCTTACCCACAATTTTTTGCTCAATCACTTGCACCCCAGATGTCCAGAATAAGGGATCGGGGTTCTCCATACCGCAGGGATGCAGAGCATTTAGCTGTTGGAATAGCTGCTGATTGAGTTGATTTAGATTAGCTTCAGCATCAATCTTGAGTAGTGGCTTCAGGTGTTGTAGTTCTAGACACTGATTGGCAAACTCAGATAAGCGCGATCGCAATATCTCTAAATTCTCGGCGGGGAAAGAAAAACCTCCGGCGGCTTTGTGTCCGCCAAATTTACCGAGCAAATCGTGACAATATTGTAAGGCATCAAACACATTAAATTCAGGAATCCCACGAGCCGAACCGCGAATATGTCCTTCATCTTCATAAGTGCCAATAAACACAGGCACACCGTAGCGTTCCACCAAGCGAGAAGCAACAATCCCAATCACACCGTGATGCCAATTAGGTTGAATAACTACTAATACCCGGTCTTTGGGCAGATCAGACACAAACTCTGCTTCTACATAAGCGATCGCTTCCTGTTCAATTTCCGCGCACATTTGCTGACGGCTAGTGTTTGTTAACTCACACTGCATCGCCCGTTCTAATGCGATCGCCATATCATCAGTCGTTAATAATTCAATCACAGTCTGAGGATCACCAATGCGACCAATGGCATTAATGCGTGGCCCCAAGCGAAAACCGATATCTTCAGGCTTTAAAGACTTGGCAGACGAGACCGAGGGACTCTTTCCCCCTGCTCCCTGCTCCCCTACCCTTCGGGAAGCTTCGCTAACGACTGCGCTCAGGGCAAGCCTGCTCCCCTGCTCCTTACTCCCTGTCTCTTCCCTCACCTGCAAACCAGCCACTTGAATTAACGCCTTGATTCCTGGTAACTCAGATTTAGGTAAATGCTTTAAACCACGTTTTACCCAGCGACGGTTTACCCCCGTTAAGGGAGCTAAATCTGCAATTGTTCCTAGTGTAAATAAGGCTAACATCGGCTGCACTAAGCCTTTAATCGCGCCTAACTGTTGCCCTAGAGATACCGCTAAAATGTAGGCGACACCCACACCCGCAACACTGCGATAAGGTGAAGATTCGGCGATCAGTTTGGGATTGAGGATGGCGTTAGCTGGGGGTAGTTTTGGGGGGACATCGTGGTGGTCAGTGATAATCACATTTAGACCGAGTTCTCTCGCCCTAGCGATGGGTTCATAAGCCGAAATCCCATTATCTACAGTCAGAATTAGTTCTACACCTTCACTGTGAAATTCTTCGACAATGCGTTTATTAATCCCATAACCATCGTGCATTCGACTGGGAATAGCATAATTCACTTGCGCGCCTAAACTGCGAAGACTACGCAACAGTAAAGCCGTGCTAGTCATACCATCAGCATCATAGTCACCACAGATGGCAATTTTAGCTTGGGATGCGATCGCCTGTTGCAATAACTCCACACTCGCCGCTAAATCAGGAAATTCTTCTAAAGGCGAAGGTAAGACTAAAGACTCTGGATTTAAAAATGCTTGTGCTTGCTCTGCTGTTGTAATGCCACGATTAATCAACAACTGGCTAATAATAGGCGAAACATTGGTAACATTCGCCAGATTTTGGGCAAATTCTGGTTGCTGGGGATAAAATTCCCAGCGCTGATTAGGTAAACGCTTCTCAGGTGTGATCGGTTTTGGGAAAGCTTGATTGAGCATCAATTATGAGTTGTGAGTTTTGCTCCAAAAACTTCTTACTTAACTCATAACTCATAACATTTTTTGCTACCAGTTAAAACACATCTACGCGACCATCATTCAGGATATACACAGAGCGATCTCCTGGAGAACTTCCCGTAGGTCGTAATTCCACCTGCAATGTCCCAAAGTTGGGTTTCGAGACATTCGCTTTTATCGATAAACCCGTATCATCCCAGAAAATCAGAGAAATATTTGGTTTTGTTCCGTGTCCATGCTCCAAGATTAATTCCTCTCCTGGTGGCAGAGAAATCATATCAGTAGCGGCAAGTTTTTGTAATTTTAGCAAGCGGGGAGTGCGATTGACTACTTGAACTCTGATAAATTGACCAGGTGTAAACTGCATGGGACGCGGGCCACAGTTAGAAGCACAAGTTCCAGCTAGTGTAACTTGGGAGGTATTAGTTGATGTCAGTAGTAAAGCTGTAGCGATTAAATTAGCTGGTGTTAACTTAGTCATAAGAAATCTGGTGCAAATAAAATATGCGTGATCACAGAACCCTTGTAGAGAAGTTCCATGGAACGTTTCTACATTCTTGGTTGGAGATTTATTTAGCTATTTCGCCGTAAGCCTCCCACTAAAACGGTACTCCGTTTAGTGGTGAGATATAAGGTGGTTAAAAATAACGCGACCTCCGACCAATTCAATCCGCCGGATTGACAGGGAGGGGGTCACTGAGAGGATTTACACAATGAGTATTTAATACCTCAGCCTAACACCACACTGAGAACATTGAGTAGTGTGGATGTAAACTTTATTTCCCTAATTCCAAGGAAAAATTTCCAAATGAACTGCGGCTTCTTTCCCCAAAACTTTTTTCCCTCGTTCAGGTAAAAGAATATCAGCGACAAAACTATCTGCATGAGGATTGGGATTTATGGGATGCTGCGGTTCTTCATTTTCATGATTCCAGGTGTACTTAGCTGTGTATACACCATCTAGGACTGTGACATCGACAATCAGATAGTCAGACCAAAGGGGTAGTTGGTCAATATGGCTACCAAACAACCAGTCTCGCTCTTTTTTGACAAAGGAATGTAAAGCTAATTTAATCGCATATCTACACGTAGAATCACCACTAGCTGAGTAGCTGGGAATCATAAAAGCTGTAAATAGTGGGATGGGTTTTTCCCTAGTTAACTCTAATGTAATGGGACAATAATGATCGATACTTTGTTCATGTATAGCAACAGGAAGACCACGCAAAGCAGATCGGACTTCCATCTGA
>REBL01000030.1 GCA_007692755.1 Nodularia sp. (in: cyanobacteria)
AAAGCATTTGCTAATTTAGTTAAAGATTATATCATTGCTCAAGAAATGAAGCAAGAAAATATCCAGGTGGTGGCAGCGCTGTATAAATTTGTCAGTCTGCCAGATTTTGCTGAAAAACCAGAAACTTTGCTATCTTACTGCCAATCCCAAGGTGTGAAGGGGACAATTTTATTAGCAGCAGAAGGTATTAACGGTACTATTGCCGGGTCGCGTCAAGGCGTTGACTCTGTTTTGGCGTTTTTGCGTGCTGACCCCCGTTTAGCAGACCTAGAAGCCAAAGAATCATACTCTGAGACACAGCCTTTTGAACGGATGAAGGTGCGGCTAAAACCAGAAATTGTGACTATGGGTTTGCCAGAAGTTGATCCGAATCAGCAGGTGGGTACTTATGTCAGTCCCCAAGAATGGAATGATTTAATTTCTGATCCGGAAGTCATTGTGATTGACACCCGTAATGATTATGAGGTGAATATTGGTACTTTCAAAAAGGCACAAAATCCGCAAACGAAATCATTCCGAGAGTTTCCCGAATATGTGAGTAATAACCTCGACCCCAATCAACACAAAAAAGTCGCTTTGTTTTGTACTGGCGGGATTCGTTGTGAAAAAGCCTCATCTTTTATGTTATCTCAAGGCTTTGCCGAAGTTTATCACCTCAAAGGCGGGATTCTCAAGTATTTAGAATCAGTCCCAACAGAAGAGAGTTTGTGGGAAGGTGAATGTTTTGTATTTGATGAACGGGTAGCAGTGCGTCATGGTTTAGAGTCCGGTAGTCATGAACTATGCTTTTGTTGTGGACATCCCATTTCTGCGACAGATAAGACTTCTCCTAAATATGAGGAAGGTATTTCTTGTCCTCACTGTTTTGATAACCTGACTGAAGAAAAAAGGGTGCGTCAGCAAGAGAAGTGGAAGCAATACCAATTAGTTCGTAATTCGTAGTTCGTAATTCGTAGTTCGTAATTCGTAGTTCGTAATTCGTACTTCGTAATTCGTAATTCGTAGTTCTATGAAGTAATCATCTAAACAATGGTCTTTTCTTCTGGCTGAGAAACTGACATGAAAGACAGTTTTGGGAACAAAAGCCCAGAACGCTTTTTGTATTCCTCAAAATCAGAGTAACGGGATAATGATTTGTCTTTCTTAAGCATATTGGGAATAAATATTATGCTGATAAAACTTCCGAGAATCAAGAATGGGAGCCAGTGTTGAGTCAACATTGCGAAGGCACTATAAATTAATATTTCTCCCAGATAATTGGTGTTGCGACAACGAGCGAAGAATCCTTCTGTTATTAGTCCCTTCTGATATTTCAGGGTATAGTATTTCTGGGCATCGCTAGCAAAGTGGAGAAAAACACCAAAGATATTCATAGAAATGGCTGCTGCTACTAATGGCAATGGTGGGACTGTGCCACTACTAATCAGAATAAAAGGTGCTATCCAGTATAGGTTCACAATCATAAAAACAAAAATGCCCTGCGGGATAGAAACGAATTGCTCCCATTGTGGGTCTGGGAATATGCGGTCTTTTAGTAGCCACAGAAAGCCATAAGTACCGTGAAGTGCTAAATACACCCAAGCCCCAAGAGTGTAGTTCTGGTAAATAAACATAAGTCCCAGTATAAAAAAGAATGTTAGTCCTTTGCTGAGATTAATGGCATACTTGCTTTTCATGATTCGTATGTTGTGCGATTTTGCCGGGATTTTCAATTATTATAAATTACCTAAACCTTGTCTACTTTGAGAACTGTAGTTTTTAGTCAAGATGGTGAGATTGCTTCCTTACGTCGCAATGACAAAAACTCCATTTTTCATGATGGACAAGGTTTATACGGTAATTATTTCTTGTGCGCTAGGGTTAAACCGTCAGCAATAGGAACTAAGCTGAGATTAATTCGCTGATCTTGATGCAGCTTCTCATTGAGGGCGCGAATCTTTGTAGTGCGATTGTCTTGGACTTCGGTATCTGCAACTCTACCAGACCAAAGCACATTATCAATCACAATTAATCCACCCGGACGGACTAATTTTAGCGATCGCTCATAATAACCATCATAATTGCTCTTGTCAGCATCGATGAAAGCGAAATCAAAGGTTCCTGCTTCACCTGCGGCGAGTAACTGATCTAAAGTCTCCATTGCTGGGGCAATGCGTAAGTCTATTTTATCTGCTACTCCGGCTTCTTGCCAATATCGACGAGCGATCGCTGTAAATTCCTCACTCACATCACAGGCTACTACCCGACCTTCTGGAGGTAATGCCAAAGACACTGCTAGACAACTATAACCCGTAAATACCCCTACCTCTAAAGTTTTTTTGGCTCCCATTAATTGCACCAGTAGAGCCATAAATTGACCCTGTTCGGGTGCAATCTGCATTTGACTCATCGGATGCTGGGCTGTTTCTTGCCTCAACTGGTACAGAATTTCTGGTTCCCGTAAAGATACAGAGAGTAAGTAGTTATATAGTTTTGGTTCTATTCCCAATGTTTGATTCGCCATAATTCAGTGAAATTAACGTTCAAATTATTGTTTATTATTACTTGATTTTACGTCTTAAGGTTGAGAAAAGCTTATTTGTCTTTCCATCTCCAGAATGATAAATTTCCCGATTTTCGTCGTTAACTTAAAAGCAGATGAACAGGAGCAATCCTGACATTCCAAGAGAGTTGTGTACTTGTTTTCAGTGGTCAGATTAAGAGCGTGTGTCAGGTGTGAGGATAAAAATGTCGGTCGCGTGCAATTGCCCTCAATTAGTACGTTTGGCTTACATCCGGGGTAAAAATCCCTGAACTTACAAATTGTAAGTTGGGAGTTAAAGCATAAATAAAACCTTGGATTGAATTATCGATCCAGGGTTTACTTTTAGAATTTATCAATTGTTTTTTCCTTCATTAATTTACAGGAAAATAATCCGATGCCAGAAGAAATTTTACAACCACCACAGGAACAAAAACCACCTGGTAAAGAATCAGAAATGCAGCCCAAGCCTAAAGCTGATGATCCCCAGTATCAAGGTAGTGGTAAGTTACGGGATAAAGTAGCATTAATCACCGGGGGAGATAGTGGTATTGGTCGGGCTGTGGCGATCGCCTTTGCCAAAGAAGGTGCAGATGTGGCGATTGTTTACTTAAAGGAACATGATGATGCCAAAGAAACCAAACATTTGGTAGAAAAACAAGGGCGGCGTGTGGTGGCGATCGCAGGCGATATTACCGATGAAACCTTTTGTCAGCAAGCTGTAGAACAAACTGTTGAGCAATTTGGTAAACTCGACATTCTGATTAATAACGCTGCTGAACAACATCCGAAAGAAAACATTGAAGAAATTAGTCAAGAGCAATTAGAGCGCACTTTCCGCACTAATATCTTCTCGATGTTTTACCTGACTAAAGCAGCTATGAAACACTTGAGACAAGGTAGTGCAATCATCAATAGTACATCAGTCACAGCGTATAAAGGCAATCCCCTACTACTCGATTATTCTTCTACAAAAGGTGCAATAGTCGCCTTTACTCGTTCCTTATCCCAAAATTTAGTATCCAAAGGTATTCGGGTGAATGCTGTCGCACCTGGCCCTATTTGGACACCTTTAATTCCTTCTACTTTTCCCGCCGATCAAGTGGCAACTTTCGGCAAACAAGTTCCAATGCAACGAGCCGGACAACCTGAAGAAGTTGCGCCCAGTTATGTCTTTTTAGCTTCCGATGACGCTTCTTATATGACTGGTCAAGTATTACATCCCAATGGTGGTTCAATAGTCAACGGTTAAATTTGAAATGACCCCGGATAAACCGGGGCTAAATCTTGTACCATTTACAAATTACGTTAGCGAAGCTCTCCCGTTCGCGTAGCGTTCCGCAGGAAAGGGAGCATTACGAATTACGAATTACGAATTACGAATTATCAAAATCCCATCGCTTTGGCGACTGCATCCAATTCCGCATCAATGCCTTGTTTAAATTGGCTGTGACTGTGCTTAATAGCTGTATCTGGGTCTTTTAAACCATTCCCAGTCAGGACACATACCACTGTCGCCCCTGTGGGAACTTGGTCTTTAACCTGCAATAAACCAGCTACAGAGGCCGCGCTGGCTGGTTCACAAAAAATTCCTTCTGATGATGCCAAAAGTCTATAAGCATCCAAAATTTCTGCGTCTGTAACGGCTTTGAAGCAGCCTTGACTGGCGGTTTGAGCTGCGATCGCTTTATCCCAACTAGCAGGGTTACCAATGCGGATAGCTG
>REBL01000155.1 GCA_007692755.1 Nodularia sp. (in: cyanobacteria)
CCCAAGCCGGCGGACGTGATGCGAGTAAGTTACCGGAGGCGTTAGCCAAGGCGCACAGTGATTTACAGTCAGCCTTGAGTTAATTATCTTTTTTATAAAGTAAAGGAGAGATGCCTAGCTAGGTTTTCTCCTTTCTCTATTAACAGCGATTTTTAGGTACATTAACTACATCTTTTTTGTCTCACGCAAAGGCGCAAAGACGCAAAGGAAGAAATACTGGAAGTAAGAATATGGTATGGATACATGAAAATTGCTGTAAAAGCGAAAACTAATATTTGTAGCTATAATTTATACCGGTTAAAAGTTCTATTGTGGTAGACTACCTAAACATAATACTTGACTGATACTGGCGAAATGGTGTACGTCTACTCCAATTTAGATAATAAAAACCTCAAATGGTTTCCCAATGATACTTCCCGTGCAACCCTGCTCAAAATCCAAGTTTTACGTGGTCAGATACGTGGTCTGAAGGGAGTTACTATTGACTTTCATTATCCAATTACAGCCATTGCTGGACGGAATGGTTCTTGTAAAACTACAGTTCTCGCTTTATCAGCCTGTGCATTTCACAACCAATCCGATGGCTTTAAGTTGCCTGGGAGAAAATATTCCTACTATACATTTTCAGATTTCTTTATCCAGACAAAAGAGGAAGCAGCACTTGGTGATATAGCAATTGCGTATCAATTTCTTCACAACAATTGGAGAATTACAAAGAGTAATAAGAATAAGGCTAAGGCTCGTCCAGGTTGGCAGGTACGCCGGAAGAAGACTGGAAGTCGATGGAATAACTATGATTCAAGGGTTGAACGTACTGTTGTATTTCTTGGTGTTGAGCGTATTGTGCCACATGCGGAAAGAAGTGTATCTAAAAGCTATAAAGGTAGGTTCGAGCCAGAAACAGATAACGGATGGGAAGATAGTGTTCGTGAAAATGTAGGCAAGATTCTTGGTACTGACTATACAAGTTTTAGCTATAGTCGATATGGAAGATATCGTTTGCCTATTGTGGCTAAAAAAGATTTGAAGGTCTATTCAGGCTTCAATATGGGAGCGGGTGAACACTCGTTATTTGAGTTATTTTCAATAATCAATGAATGCCCAGATGGTTCACTTATTTTGATAGACGAGATAGAATTGGGTCTTCATGAGAAAGCACAAGAAAACTTAATTGAAGAATTGAAGAAAATATGTGAAAAACGTAAGTTTCAAATTATTTGTACAACTCATTCTTCTCGGATTATCGAGTCATTACCACCAGAAGGTAGGATTTTTATTGAACGCATTGGTGATCAGACTAATATCATACCAGGAATTTCTCCAGCTTATGCAACTGGAAAACTTTCTGGTCGTCCAAATGTTGAGTTAGAAATTATAGTAGAAGACGATGCAGCTAAATTAATATTAGAAACAGTTTTAGATAAAGAGTTACGCTCACGCACAAAAGTTTTACCTATTGGTTCAGCAACAGCAGTTATGCGACATCTTGGTGCTAAATATAAAGAAAATATGCACAAGCAAGATGGCATCATAGAACTCTGTGTGCTTCTTGACGGTGATCAAGAATCGAAAAAATCTGAGCATACTAGGCAATTTTTAAACAGTCTGGAAAAACTTAAAGATACGGAAAAAAAAGAAGCTGAAGATTGGATAGCAAAACGCCTGAAATTTTTACCGGGAAATGATTGGCCTGAATTATGGATTATTAAACCCAACAGTAGAGAGCGATTTTATGAAAGATTTCACCGAGAATTCCAAATACCGAATGCTGAAGTAGATGAAATGTTAGATTCAGCATCTAGGGCTGGTAAACATAATGAATTTTATGAAGCAGCAAAATTTTTAAAGCTAGATGATCAGCGAGTAGTTGTAGCAAGTCAACTCGTTAAGAGTGCTTTTGAGTCAGAACCAGAAGAATCAAAAAGAATTATTAATTTCATACAGTGTTTTCTGGCAGAGAGAAAAATATAGTTTTGTGAAATTGATAGAATAAATTTAAATGCAATCCGAAGATATTGTAAATTTACCAATAGCTTAATCGATACCTTTATGACTATCAAAAAACTCCTTTTCCAAGAAATTGAATCTTCCCCAGACTCTCTTCTAGAAGAAACACTAGACTTTTTGCGCTTTCTCAAAACTAAGCAAAAAGCAGACAAAAAAGATACACCTGCCTCACCAGTTAAATTAGAAGATACCCAGCGACTACCAGAATCCAATTCAACAGAAAATTCTCAAGCACCCTACCGTCCAGCTTCCGGGCGTTCGATTCTGAGACACGCTGGAACCTGGGAAGGCGATGATTTTCAAGAGTGTCTTCAGTCCATTTACGCCACGCGTGGTAAAGCCAAATTCGATTATGTCTAAGGGAATTGAAGAAATAAATGAATGATCCGGATAAACGTAGACCAAAGGGCTTGCCGAAGGCTACCGCAGAGACACAGAGGACACAGAGTTATGAGGGTTTGAGAGGTTTTCTGTTAGTCCGAGCAGGGCTAGGTATTTTCAACTTCAGCAACTCGGCGCTTCACTGCAATTACACTATCAGGGTTGAGGGAAATTGAATCAATTCCAGCTTCTACGAGAAAAGCCGCAAACTCAGGATTATCACTAGGTGCTTGACCGCAGATACCCACCTTACGCTGGTTTTCATGAGCAGCTACGATTAAACGGCGAATCATCCCTTTCACTGCTGCGTTACTTTCATCAAATATATACGCCAATTCTGAGGAATCCCGATCCACCCCTAAGACTAGCTGGGTTAAATCATTACTACCAATAGAAAAACCATCAAACCGTTGGGAAAACTCAGCAGCTAACTCAATGTTTGAGGGAATTTCTGCCATCACATAAACCTCAAGTCCATTTTCGCCCCGCTTCAACCCGTTTTCTGCCAATACTGCCAAAACCTGATCGGCTTCTTGGAGAGTACGACAGAAAGGAATCATCATAATGATATTTGTAAAGCCAATTTGTTCACGGGCGCGTTTAATCGCCCGACATTCTAAAGCAAATCCTTCACGGTAGCGATCGCTATAATATCGAGATGCGCCCCGAAATCCTAACATTGGATTTGCTTCTTTTGGCTCAAATTGTTGACCACCAATCAAGTTTGCATATTCATTGGTTTTGAAATCGCTCATTCGCACAATCACCGGACGGGGATATTGAGAAGCTGCAATTTTCGCCATCCCTCGCGCCAAATGATCCACGAAATATTCAGTTTTATCTTGATAGCCGTAAGTTAAATTCTGAATCTGCTTACGTGTACCTCTATCTTTTAAATCATCAAAATGCACCAAAGCCATCGGGTGAATTTTAATAATATTATTGATAATAAATTCCATCCGCGCCAAACCAATGCCATCACAGGGTAAACGCCACCAACGCAAAGCCGCCCCCGGACTGGCAATATTCATTAATATCTGCGTTTTAGTGTGAGGGATATTTTCCACATTTACCTCAGTCTCGGCAAACTGCAAAATGTCCTTATAGATGTACCCTTGATCACCTTCAGCGCAAGAAATCGTAATTTCCTGTTGATCTTGCAAAACTTCCGTCGCCTTATCCGTGCCAACAATTGCCGGAATTCCTAACTCCCGGCTGACAATCGCCGCGTGACAAGTTCTTCCGCCGTGGTCTGTGACAATCCCGGCGGCGCGTTTCATCACTGGAACCCAGTCAGGGTCAGTCATCTGCGTGACCAAAATTGATCCATCTTGAAAATCACGGATATCATCAGCACTTTCAATGAGACATACTTTACCAGATGCGATCGCCTCCCCAATACTCAAGCCAGTCAGGATTTTCTCGCCCTTTGATTGCAAACTATAAGTCTTCAAGGCAGCAGCCACTTTTTGCTTCTGCACAGTTTCTGGACGCGCCTGGACAATAAACAAATCACCGGTTTCGCCATCCTTCGCCCATTCCATATCCATCGGCTGGTTATAGTGGGATTCAATCACAGTCGCCCAAGCAGCTAATTGTAAAATCTCATCATCTGATAGTACAAAAGATTGACGTTCTGCGGGAGATGTGTTAATGTTTTTAGTAGACTGAGTACCCCCCTTAGCATAAACTAGCTTTTTCTGTTTATCGCCCAAAGTTTTCTCAATCACAGGTTTAAAATTATCTTGATTTAGCAAAGGTTTAAACACCCGATATTCATCCGGTGTCACAGTTCCTTGGACAACATTTTCACCTAAACCCCAAGCCGCATCAATTAAAACAATATCTGGGAATCCCGTTTCCGTATCAATGGAAAACATCACCCCCGCACTGGCTTGATCAGAGCGTACCATCTTTTGCACACCAATGGATAAAGCCACTTTTGTATGCTCAAAACCTTGGGCTTCTCGGTAACTAATCGCTCTGTCTGTAAATAGTGAAGCGTAGCATTTACGACAGGCATCTAATAATTCTACCTCACCGGTGATATTTAGAAACGTTTCCTGCTGACCGGCAAAACTCGCTTGAGGCAAATCTTCGGCTGTGGCGCTGCTTCTGACTGCGACATCAACCTCATGGTTATTGTAGTTTTGACAAAGTTGGTGATAAGCATCTTTAATCGCTGCGGCGATGTCTGCGGGAAATTCAGCTGATAAAAATAACCGCCGGATAGACTTACCAACCTTATCTAAGGGAGTTTTACCGCTTTGCAGTTCCTCTAAATGAGACTGGATTTTCTCTGTGAGTTGATTTGCTGTTAAAAATTGCCAATAAGCATCTGCGGTGGTGGCGAAACCATCGGGAACGCGAATACCTTTATCTTTGAGACTGGCTATCATTTCTCCCAAGGAGGCGTTTTTACCGCCGACAATGGCGACATCATCGGATTTGAGGGTTTCAAACCAGCGTATATGGGGGGTTTGGTTAGTTGACATAGGTTTTTTTTAAACGCAAAGGTACGCGGAGGTTAACGCAAAGGTACGCAGAGTTTCCTTTCTTCTCTTTCTTGGCGTTCTTGGCGACTTGGCGGTATGCGCTGCGCGCACGCTTCGCGAACGTACTCCTAAACAGTTTGCAGAGGTCGAGAGGTTTTAGCCATGTGTTGGGCTTGTCGAACCATTTGACAGGCGTATCCCCATTCGTTGTCATACCAACTCATGATTTTTACCAAGTCGCCATCGACAACTTGAGTCATGCTTAAATCGACTATGGAGGCGCGAGGGTCTTGGATGATATCAGATGAAACTATGGGGTCTTGGGAAACTCCTAAAACATCTTGGTATCTTTGGTTATTGGTTTCTTCTCTAAAAATGTTGTTGATTTCTTCTACAGTGGTTGGTCTTTCGGTGACAAAGGTAATATCAGCAATAGAACCGACAGCGACAGGAACCCGTATCGCCGCACCATCAAATTTGTTTGCGTATTGGGTGAGAACTTGAGCAGTGGCGATCGCCGCCCCGGTGGTAGTTGGTACTATATTAGCAGCCGCAGCTCTACCTCTGGTAAATTTCTTATGCGGTCTATCCACTAATTCTTGAGTGGAAGTATAAGCATGAACTGTGGTCATAATCGCCTTTTTTACCCCAATTCTTCTACCCATGACTTCGACTACGGGAGTAATGCAATTTGTGGTACAACTGGCACAGGAAACAATCTTGTCTGATTCTGGAGTTTCGTTAACGCCGTAAACAATTGTATGAATATCTTCGCTCTTAGATGGAGCAGATAATATCACGCTTTTAGCTCCGGCTTGGAGATGTTTTTCTAATTCTGCCTTTTTAGTAAAAATTCCTGTACATTCAAAGACGATATCAATATCTAAATCATCCCAAGGCAGTTGACTGGGATCTTTCTGATTAAATACTTGATATTTCTTACAAGAAATTATTAATTTATTGCTATTACTTTCTACAGGTTTTTCATATCTACCATAAACAGTATCATATTTCAACAAATAAGCGAGATTATCTGGTGGAATTAAATCGTTTATGGCGACTAATTCTAATTCGCTAGTATTCAAAATAATCTTCAAAACTGCTCTGCCAATTCTACCTAATCCATTAATTGCTACTTTAGTCATAACTTACCTGCTTTTGGCATTAATTTCATTTTTTAGGAGGAATGAAGCAAGAAAGGAAGGCAATTTAGGGATATGATTCAATCAGGAAGGCGGGCAGGACTTGTACTGAGCTTGCCGAAGTATGCCCACCCCACAATATTCCTAAAATTTTCACCTAATGGGCTACTAGTTGCTCAGTCCTCTGTGCTAATAGCTGCTTGGCTCGCTCTGCTAAATTCTGGTTTTGCTTTTTCACGTCTTGGAAGAATTGGGTCAAATCGCGATCGCCTGCTTGCTCCGCATCGTTAAGATAGGTTTCACAGCAAGCTGCACCTTGGAGGGCGTGATATAATACGCTAACGAGATTAAAGTGTTCGTCGTTAGTTCCGGTGTGATATTTGTCAGGCATTTTCTTGACTCCTGGTGACAGTAGTTTCTACGGTAACTGTGGCTTTTGCGATTAACTCCTACCAGAGGAAAGAATTAGACATTAATGTTTATACTCCTACTGGCTGTCTAACTAGCGATTTCACAGCTTCCACAATGGCATCCGCATCAATTTTGGCAGCATGAAGTAATTCCTCTGGTGTCCCTGAACTTGGCATATCTAGCACCGCCAATTTAATTAATTGCAGTTGGGGACCATCATAAATCGGAGTGTTGCTAGTACCGGCAAAAGCATCCAGTACCGCCGCACCCAGTCCGCCTTCTATCCAATGGTCTTCCACGACGACTAAATTTCCTTCGGTATCCCGTGCGGCTTGATGCAATGTCTGCACATCAATGGGTTTGACTGAGTAAGCATCGATGACGCGAACTGTAATTCCTTCGTTTTTCAGTCTTTCGTAAGCTTTAATCGCTTCATGGAGAGTAATACCTGCACCAATCACCGCCGCTTGATCTTGGTCAGAACTGCGAATTATCTTGCTACCGCCAATGGGAAATTCTTCACCATGCTCATAGATGACTGGTGTTTTTTCCCTAGTTGTGCGAAGATAAACAATACCATTGCGATCGCTCATTTGAGCAACTAATTTCGCTGTCTGATTAGCATCACAAGGATAAAGCACGGTACTACTCCATACAGCCCGAAATGCTGCTAAATCTTCCAAAGCCATCTGTGAAGCACCATCCTGACCAATGGATACCCCCGCATGGGAACCCACTAATTTAATATTGGCACGAGACACAGCCGCCATCCTTACAAAGTCGTAAGCACGGGATAGGAAAGCCGCAAAAGTAGAAGCGAAGGGTTTATATCCTCTTACCTGTAAACCTACCGCAGCTGCTACCATTTGCTGTTCTGCAATATACATCTCAAAGTAGCGTTCTGGGTAAGCTTCGGCAAAGTCTTCGGCGTAAGTGGAATTACTCACCTCGGCATCAAGCGCAATTATATTCGGTTGTGCTGCACCTAATGCTACTAAAGCATCACCATAAGCTCGACGTGTTGCGACTTTTTTGCTTTTGTCATACTTGGGAAGTTGCAATGGTTGAGGATTCCCAATACTTGCTGGTTGTCCTTGGTCGTCAGGTGTATCCACTGAAATTATAATCTGTCTTTCACCACCTAACTCAGAAATTGCTCGTTTCGCATCCTCAGATTCCAGCGCTTTACCATGCCAACCGCCTAAATCTTCGAGGGACGCGACACCTTTACCCTTTTTCGTGCGGGCGATAATTACTGTGGGGCGATCATTGACAGTCACCGCAGCGCTGTATGCTTGATCTATCTCGGTTAAATCATGACCGTCAATTTCAATGGCTTGCCAACCAAAAGCCATAGCACGGTTAGCATAGGCTTTTGTATTCCAACCCAATTCGGTTTGACCCCGTTGACCCAGGCGATTAACATCGATAATGGCAATGAGATTGTCTAGGGTATAGTGTGCAGCATGGTCAAAAGCTTCCCAAACTGACCCTTCCGCCGTTTCACTATCACCCAGTAACACCCAGGTATGATAAGGTAATTGGTCTAAATATTTACCTGCTAAAGCTATCCCCACACCAATGGGTAAACCTTGTCCGAGAGAACCAGTGGCGACATCAACCCAAGGTAAAAGCGGTGTGGGATGACCTTCTAAACGACTACCAAAACGGCGGAGCGATCGCAATTCATCATCATTAATTACCCCTGCTGCCTTATACATACTATATAATAGTGGTGCAGCATGACCTTTAGAGAAAATCAGGCGATCGTTATTAGGGTTATCTGGATCATTGAAATTATAGCGGAGATATTTCGAGAGTAAAACCGCCATCAAATCCGCCGGCGACATAGACGAGGTAGGATGACCAGAACCCGCAGCAGTAGTAGTGCGAATACTATCTACACGTAATTGTTGCGCTAATTCATACCATCTATGCAGTTGTTCCTGTGTGGTCATAAGACTTTTCCTAAATGAAAATACAGGTAATTGTTAACATTCGGCTTTTTTTGGCTAAATTTAAGCTATTTATCCCGTAAAAATTACCACTATGCTCTATTCCCAAGCAAAGCTTCTCATTTTTAATATTGTTATGAGTGGTAACTGGTAAATAACCAAGATTGCTCACAAAGTTATTTGACTCTTCCTGGGTTAACTTTAGAGAGTAGGAGGTATAATAACTTCTTTCTAATGGAATAACTACCCTTTCTTTCTTAGGGTATATAAAACCAAGTCGAGTATTTATGCAGTTTCTATAAAAATATTAAGTAAAATAATTAAAGAGTTAAAATTATGCTTGAATGTCTTAATAAGAATAGCTGTGAAAAAATCACCCTGGATGTAAAGTTAGTTATGGCAGAATAATTCAGCCATTAAATATAGCACTTTGCAAGTAAATCAAGTACACATATTAATATTATAAATCTTGCATATTGGTCATACTTCGACCCTTTGGCAAGCTCAGTACAAGTCTTGTTCGCCCTTGTGTACCTCACTCAGATGAAACAGGTGGTAATATTTTTTCCATGACAAAATTGATGAGCTTCTGATCTTGACGTTCTACTTCTTGCTTCTGCACAACCATAAATTGATTTTTCTCAAAAAAAGGTTTAGCTGTAATACTAGCTTCTACAAATAACTTTTTGATTTCTAAATCTCTGGCTGTTAATTCAATTTGATCTAAAATTTTTGTACCAACGCCTTGACCTTGAAAATCTTTATGGCAATAAAAGCGGTCAATATGTCCATTTGCTTCTAGTTCCCCAAACCCAAGAATTTTATCATCCTTTTCTGCTACATAAGTAAACTTGCTGTTTAAGCTGTTCATCCAAACTTCAACATCCATATTTACTGATGTCCAAGCATCTACCTGGGCTTTGGTGTAATCACGAATATTTACCTCATGAATAGTGTTATAGAACAACTGGATAATCTCTTCGGTATCACCGATTTCGTATCTGCGTAATTTCATAATTAGTGTATATTTGATAATTTGGCGTTGCTGAATCAGAGTATGAAATGCTAAAATTACCTTTCTTTTTCTTTGTACCTTTGCGCCTTTGCGCCTTTGCGTGAGATAAATTTATATTCTCAGTCAGCAACGCCGATAATTTCATCATCTCAAATCCATTGCCCTAACTTCCGGGGTGTTTTTTGCCGACATCAGGGAGTAAAATCTAAAATATTGAATAGTATTATCCTACCTCTAAATCATTACATAAATAAACAATGCTGAAATTTTTTGCAGACCGAGGCGGTACATTCACAGATATAGTTGCTGTCACTGATCATCAGGCAATTATCGATAAAATATCCCAACATCCTGACAGATTTTTAATTGTGCCGATTCCTGAACAGCAATGGGTGATAGTCTACAAATTACTTTCAGAAAATCCCGAACAATATCAAGATGCAGCCATTCAAGGTATTCGGGATATCATGAGTTTAACCCCTAACGAACCCATTCCCAGATCAGCCATAGAAGTAGTCAAAATGGGGACTACAGTAGCCACCAATGCCCTCTTAGAAAGAAAAGGCGATCGCGTCGTTCTTCTGATTACCAAAGGCTTTAAAGATGCCCTCCGCATTGGCTACCAAAACCGTCCTGATATCTTTGCCCGTCATATCGTTTTACCCACAATGTTATATGAACAAGTTATAGAAGTAGATGAGCGCTATAATGCCCACGGTGAGGAATTAACCCCCGTTGATATTCAACAAGTAAAAAATGATTTGCAAACAGTTTACCACAGAGGTATTCGCAGTTGTGCCATAGTTTTCATGCATAGCGATCGCTATCCCCACCATGAACAACAAGTAGCCCAAATTGCCCAAGAAATCGGCTTTACACAAATCTCCATATCTCATCAAGTTAGCCCCTTAATGAAAATAGTTAGCCGAGGTGATACAACAGTTGTAGATGCTTATTTAACTCCAATTTTGCGCCGCTACATCAACCAAGTTGCTAGTCAGTTACCCGCAGTTCAATTAATGTTTATGAAATCTGACGGCGGATTAGTAGCAGCCCAACAATTTCAAGGTAAAGATAGTATTTTAAGTGGACCAGCAGGGGGGATAGTCGGCGCAGTTCAAACCAGTCAAAGAGCAGATTTCCAGTTAGTAATTACCTTTGATATGGGTGGAACCAGTACAGATGTTGCCCACTTTAAAGGAGAATATGAACGTCAATTAGATTCGGAAATTGCTGGGGCGAGGATGCGAGTTCCCGTATTAGCCATTAATACCATAGCGGCTGGTGGGGGTTCAATTCTATTTTTTGATGGTTCGAGTTATCGTGTCGGACCCGAATCAGCCGGTTCAAATCCTGGGCCTGCTTGTTACCGTAGAGGTGGTAAATTAGCAGTTACAGATGCCAATATCATGTTAGGCAAAATTCACCCCCAATACTTCCCCTCTGTGTTTGGCTTAGATGGTAATTTGCCTTTAGATCGAAATATTGTTGTTGAGAAATTTACCCAGTTAGCCCAAGAAATTGCCGATGTTACAGACAACCATCGTACACCAGAACAAGTAGCATCTGGATTTATGGCGATCGCAGTCGAAAATATGGCAAATGCCATAAAAAAAATTAGTTTACAACGAGGCTATGACGTTAGTCAATATACCCTGTGTTGTTTTGGTGGTGCTGGGGCGCAAGTTGCTTGTTTAATCGCCGATACATTAGGCATGAAAACCATATTTTTGCATCCTTACGCCGGGGTTTTATCTGCTTATGGTATGGGATTAGCTGATATTAGATCAATTAGAGAAGCCGGAGTAGAACAGCCTTTAACTCCAGATATTATCCCCCAATTACAGCAACTAATGGAAACATTAGAAACCCAAGCCCGAAATGAATTAATTTCCGAAGGCGTAAATGCTGAACAGTCAGTAGTTCAAAAAGTGAATTTAAAATACGAGGGTACTAACTCCACATTAAACATTAACTTTACTTCAGATGTAGCAATCATGCACCAAGAATTGGAGATAGAACATAAAACTCGCTACGGTTTCATTCAAGCGGAGAAAACCTTAATTATCGAATCAACCTCAGTAGAAGTAATTCAGGAAATGGATACACCCGAAGAACCCTTAATTACTCGTACCCGTCTCATAGATGAACCACCCAAACCCGTTGAAATAGTCAGAATGTTTACTGCTGATAAATGGCATAATGCACCCGTTTATCGACGAGAAGATTTACAACCAGAAGATAAAATTAACGGTGCTGCTATCATCGTAGAAAAAATTAGCACAATAGTAATTGAACCAAATTGGCAAGCCACATTAACCGAACGCAATCATCTAATTTTACAACGTTCCTAATAATATAAAAATTCTCCTCTCCAAAAACTCCGCGTACCTTTGCGCTTACCTCCGCGTACCTTTGCGTTAAAAAACTAACCATGAATACAACACATCAACCCGATCCCGTCCGCTTAGAAATCTTCAAAAACCTCTATCAATTTATCGCCGAACAAATGGGAATCGTGCTGCAAAACACAGCCGCATCAGTAAACATCAAAGAACGCCTCGATTTCTCCTGCGCCATCTTTGACACTTCGGGATTATTAGTAGCCAACGCCCCCCATATTCCCGTACATTTAGGCTCAATGAGTGAAAGCGTCCGCAGCTTAATTAACGATAAAGGCGACACCATCAAACCTGGAAACGTTTACCTATCCAACAATCCCTATAACGGAGGTACTCACCTCCCAGATGTTACCGCCATTACCCCCGTTTTCCTCGAAGATACCAAAACCTCAATTCCCCTGTTTTACGTGGCTTCTCGTGGACACCAAGCCGATATCGGTGGAATTACACCCGGTTCCATGCCTCCCCACAGCACCACAGTAGAAGAAGAAGGCATTTTATTTGATAATTTTGTCTTAGTGGAACAGGGAAAATTTCAAGAAACTTCAGTACGAGAAATACTTGCAAATCATCCCTATCCGGCGCGTAACCCTGACCAAAATATTGCTGATTTCAAAGCTCAAATTGCTGCTAATACTAGAGGAGTGCAAG
Organism: Nodularia sp. (in: cyanobacteria); assembly: GCA_007692755.1. Classification (GTDB taxonomy): domain Bacteria; phylum Cyanobacteriota; class Cyanobacteriia; order Cyanobacteriales; family Nostocaceae; genus Nodularia. Next base: position 12,460 of record REBL01000155.1, read on the forward strand.
AACTCCAAAAAATGGTTAATCAATACAGCATTGAAACAGTGCAGTCTTACATGAATTTTGTGCAAGACAATGCCGAAGAATCAGTAAGACGAGCGATAAATTTGCTCAAAAATGGCTCATTTACCTATGCAATGGATAATGGGGCAGAAATTAAAGTTAAAGTCACAATTGACAGAGAAAATCGCAGTGCAATCATTGATTTTACTGGCACATCTCCACAACTAAATAGCAACTTTAATGCTCCCAAAGCCGTAACTCAAGCCGCAGTTTTATATGTCTTCCGCACCTTAGTTGATGATAATATTCCCCTGAATGCTGGCTGTCTTAACCCTCTAGAAATTATTGTGCCAATTGGCTGTATGCTTAACCCCACTTATCCCGCCGCAGTGGTAGCAGGTAACGTGGAAACCTCCCAAACCATTGTTGATGCTTTATATGGTGCATTGGGTGTCATGGCTGGTTCCCAGGGAACAATGAATAATTTTACCTTTGGAAATCAGCGTTATCAATATTATGAAACCATCTGCGGTGGTTCTGGTGCAGGAGTTAATTTTGATGGTACTGATGCAGTCCATACCCACATGACAAACTCCCGATTAACTGATCCAGAAGTTTTAGAAACCCGTTATCCTGTATTAGTAGAAAGCTTTAGTCTGCGTCCCGATAGCGGCGGTAAAGGTGAATATTCCGGTGGTGACGGCGTAATTCGGCGCATTCAATTTTTAGAAACCATGACAGCAAATATTCTCTCTAGCCATCGCTTAGTTCCTCCCTTTGCATTAAATGGAGGGGAACCGGGAAAAGTAGGACACAACTGGATACAACGTCACGATGGAAGCCAAGAAAATTTAGATAGTACCGCCACAGTAGAAATGCAGCCTGGGGATGTCTTTGTGATTGAAACCCCTGGGGGAGGAGGATTTGGTACAGATTCTTGATAAAAAAAAGAGCGATCGCCTTTTTGTTCTATAATCTCTCTGCCTAACCGAATACTTTTTTCACCCTGATGATGTTGCGCTATATGTGAGGGAAAAATTAATTTAGCATTAAATCTTTCTGGGACATTTCCCAGGCTAAAGTAGTGGATACGATTTGATCTAAGTCATTATATTTCGGTTGCCAACCCAGTAATTTCCCGATTTGATCAGCACCAGCAATCACACAAGCCGGATCACCAGGGCGGCGTTCCGTTTCAATCACCGGAAAATCTACCCCAGAAATTACCTTAACCCGTTCGATAACTTCACGGACACTGTATCCTTGTCCATAACCACAATTCAGAATTTGGCTTTCCTTACCTTGTTCTAGATAAGTCAAAGCATCTAAATGTGCTGCTGCTAGGTCTTCAACATGAATGTAGTCTCTAATTGCCGTTCCATCAGGCGTTGGGAAATCTGTACCAAAAATTTTTACTTCTGTTCTGCGTTGAAGTGCAGTATCACAGGTAACGCGAATTAAATGAGATGCGTCTTTTAACATCTGCCCCAATCGCCCACTAGGTTCGGCTCCGGCAACATTAAAGTATCGTAAAATTACGTAACGTAAATCAGAAGCCTTGGCATAATCACGAATCAGCCATTCACAAGCAAGTTTTGATCGCCCATAGGGGTTAATCGGTTCAGTTGGTGAAGATTCAGTCACCGGAATCGTTTCTGGTTGTCCATAAACAGCTGCTGTACTAGAAAAGATAATTTGCTTCACACCCATGCTATGGCAACAACGAAGTAAATTCAGCGTGTTACAAGTATTGTTAGCGTAATAATCAAGAGGATGAGAAACAGATTCGGGTACATTCAAACTGGCAGCAAAGTGTAACACTGCCGTAAATTGATGTTGAGAAAATACCTGAGAAAGACATTCTGAATCTTTTAAATCACCAACAATTAACTCACCATGTAGCACCGCTTGCGGTGAACCCGTAGAACAATTGTCATATACCACAACATCGTAACCTGCTTCGCCCAACTGACGAACTACATGAGAACCAATGTATCCTGCGCCACCAGTGACTAAGACTTTTTTATTCATCGGCCTTTACCTAGTAGTACTACTCGAATAGTTTTGAAAAAGATTGCTAAATCCAAACCCAGGGAATAATTTTTGATGTAGTAGAGGTCATAAGCTAATTTCTCGTAAGCATCTTCTACTGATGCGCCGTAGGGATACATCACCTGCGCCCACCCTGTAATCCCAGGTTTGACAAGATAACGTAAATCATAGTATGGAATTTCTTCTCGCAGCTTAACATCAAATTCTGGTCGCTCTGGACGGGGGCCAATAAAGCTCATTTCTCCGCGGAGAACGTTTAATATTTGTGGTAATTCATCGATTCTGGTGATACGTAACCAGCGTCCTACTGTAGTAATTCGAGGATCTTTTTCACCAGCCCACTGCGCCCCCCGTTTTTCAGCATCTTGATACATAGAGCGGAATTTGTAAACTCTAAAGGGCTTACCTTCCCAACCAGTCCGCATTTGTGTGTAGAACACAGGGCCTCGACTATTCAACTTAATAGCTAGTATCACTAGCAACATCAGTGGAGATAAAAGCACCAGTAATAACCACGCCAAAATAATGTCTGTTAACCGCTTGATTCTCTGGCTAATGCTATCAGCGCCTAAATTAAAACCATTACCAAAAGCCAGCCAGTTACGCTGAAGCAGAGATGAAGGAAGTTTGTACCATAGGGTTTCACAAATATCGGGAATCCTGTAGATGGAGACACCAGCTAACCGTAACTGGATCAACTGCTGTATCTGTACATCAGATAATTTTGTTGTTACTATCACCCCTGACCAAGACTGTTGACTCCATTGGGATAAGTCATTGAGACTCCCCGTAGAAACTCGATTACTTTTTGCTAACTCATTGATGTTCTGCGTTGCGGTGGTTAGAACAACCAAGCGACCTAATGAACTGCGTTCTAGAAAATATTTTCCAAAGAGGATAGCTTTTTTATCTGCACCCAAAACTAGCCAACGACTGTTTTCAGCTTGAGTTCTTGTCCACTTTACCGCGCATATTCTTAATCCCATAGCCCAGAGTGTAAATATCCCTAAGCTGGGAAGCAAAGTTCCCCGTTGCAGAAATATCTCTATTTTCCCAGTACCAGTAAAGTAGATTAGAGATGCAACAACGCAGCCGACAATAACATTACTTATCAAAATCCGGTACGGAGCGCGCAGACCTGATATTTGGGTCTGTGGATTGTAAGTATCAGCTAAATACAGTCCGGCAATAACTAAGAGAGCAAATAGATAAATTAAAGGGTCAAAACCATCCAAATTTTGACCCCTTCTCAACCATAGGGAAATAGATAAACTCAAGATTAATCCCAAGATATCCGCCAATAATAATAGAACAGAAATAATATTTCCAGAGAGAATATTATTATTTTCGGATAATTTCTTTTTGCCAACAGTAATATTAATAGTCACTTAGGTTTCTCTTCCACATTAAAAACACTTGCACGAAAGTACAGAACCCCACAATCACAGGTGGTATTTACTACATTTTTCCTCCAATATTATGTATCCTATATTTCCGCACTTATCGATACGTAAATATTACTGATTTTTTTGTTGTGTTATTTTTGTCAGCATACGCAAGAGGCAGGGATGTTAAACAGTAAAAATATGCAAAAAATTTTTTCCATGAAGATGCGCTTTATTAGACCCCTATGTCGCCACCCTTGCTTAGAGGTGATGACACTAGCCGGGGAGTAAAATATATTGCAGTTTCACAATGAAACGGTATGATAAAATTCAGATGATATAGACAATATTGTGTGTAATTTTTCCTAGACTACTATAGGCAAGCTTCCAGGGAGATGCTGACTGGGGTGACGCACTATCCTAAATTTTCAATAATCAATACCATTGTCCATAAAACAATCTACTAAATTGACATAGCTAAAATAAAGATTTTGCTACTGTTCAGTATTTGTGAAACGGCAACTGTAGCAGATCACGGACTCCTATTGTTTTCGAGGAATCTAGAAATCAGGTTTGATATCTGAAATTATTTACGTAGTCAGGTAAAAGGCAAAAGGCAAGATGTAAAAGGGTTTCAGGCAATTTAAGTGTACGTAGGTTTTTTCAAAAATCAAATAGGAGTCCTATCCGTTGATAAATATTTAACTAGTTATTTATATTAATTAATATTCTTTAGACACTTAAGCTGTACTGTAATATGAGCAGATGTTTATATTAGTAACCCGTAATGTTACTACTATATTGAATGTGTAGAAATACGTTATATGTTATAAGAGATACAATGAAATTACTTATTGCTTTTTCCAGAAAAAAGCATAAGCTATAAGACGTATAAAAATAAATTGACTAAGTGCAATGATTTCCCTAGAATCAGATACAATGTATTATTTAGCTGCAAGTGCCATACACTACATATAATATAGTCGCCATATAGCGATATAGAAAACCTGTATAATTTGAGTCATCTAGTTTATGCCTTCCTATCAAGAAGAACAAGACGAGATTAATTTACAACAGTATTGGCTGACTGTGAAAAGACGATGGTTACTCATAGCAACCATCATCGGTTCTGTTTTTGGCATTACGGCGTTCATTACTTTTAGTCAAAAGCCGATTTATCAAGCCGAAGGCAAGCTAATTTTTGATAAGCAAAGTAGCGTTTCTTCCCTGACAGGTGTCAGTGAGCGGGTAGGAGAACTAAGTGGATTGACAAATCTCTCTAACCCTTTGGAAACCCAAGCTGAAATTATTCGCTCCCACCCCCTGATCCAAAAAATTATTGATGAATTACAGCTAAAAGACCAGGAGGGTGAACCTTTAGCAATAGATGATTTTCTAAAGAAATTAAAAGTCCAAAGTATCCGAGGTACGGATGTTTTGCAGCTTTCTTACCTTAATACTGACCCTCAAGAAGCCCAGGCTACAGTCAATCAATTGATGGCTGCTTATCTGGAAGATAATGTGCTTACCAACCGTTCCCAGGCTGCCGCCGCACGAGAATTTTTAAGCAAGCAATTACCTCAAGTTGAGGCACAAGTTTCAGATGCAGAATTAGCATTGCGTCGGTTTAAAGAAAGAAACGAGGTTGTTGCTTTAGAAGAAGAAGCTAAAAAAGGAGTTGAACGGGTATATGAAATATCCAACCAGATAACTTTACTCCGGGCGCGATTGGTAGATGCTAGCAGCCGTTCTGGTGCTTTGCAAAATCAATTGGAATTGAACACAGAGCAAGCTACAGCACTTAGCACTTTAAGCCAGTCAAGAGCAGTACAACAAGTGTTATCAGAATACCAGAAGGTTCAAGACCAGCTGGCTGTGGAAAGGTCAAGATTGACAGATGAACATCCAGTAGTTGTAAATTTGTTAAACGAGGAAGAAGCTCTCCGAATACAGTTAGAAGGAAGAGTAACCCAAACTCTGGGTCGTTCACAGCCTATCCCAGATCAAGATTTACAAATAGGAGAACTCAAGCAAGCCTTAACTGCTAATTTGGTACAAGTAGAAGTAGAACGATTGGGATTGGAGAATCAAGTTGATGTACTGACACAGGCATTTACATTTGATCAAGTACGTCTAAGAAGTTTACCCAGGCTGGAACAACAACAGCTACAGCTACAACGACAGCTACAAGTGGCACGAACTACCTATGAACAACTGCTAGGACGATTCCAAGAAGTTCAATTGGTGGAAAACCAGAATGTGGGGAATGCCAGAATTATTTCTAAGGCTTTATTGCCGGAAAAATCAGTTTCTCCTCGCATTGCTTTGAATTTAGCCCTTGGAGGCTTTTTAGGCATAGTCTTGGCTTTTGGATCTGCTTTATTGCTAGACGCTGTAGACAAGTCTGTACAAACAGCCGAGGAAGCCGAGAAGTTATTGGGCTATCCTTTATTGGGTAAAGTGCCTAAGCTGCTTCGTGATGAGGGTACAAGCGAATTACCCTTATTAGATAATCCTTATTCATCGGTGAATACTGCCTTTGAAATGCTGCAAATAAACCTTGGTTTTACCATTTCTGACAAGGAACTAAAGGTGATTGTGGTGAGTAGTTGTTTACCAGGTGAGGGTAAGTCTTTTGTGACAGCTAATTTGGCAGTGGCTACCGCCCAGATGGGACGGCGAGTGCTATTGATTGATGCTGATATGCGCCGCCCCCGTCAACAGGAAGTTTGGCAAGTACGCAATTTAATGGGGTTAAGTAATGTTCTAGCGGGGCAGGCTAATTTAGCACAGAGTTGTCACGAACCATTAGTAAATTTACACTTACTGACTGCTGGAACCATACCCCCTAACCCAGTTGCGCTATTAGACTCAGAGCGTATGCATGAGTTAGTGCAACAAGCCTCCCAAGATTATGATTGTGTGATTATTGACACCCCACCTTTAACATTTATTGCTGATGCCTCAATTATAGGGAAATTAGCAGATGGAATATTGTTAGTTGCCCGTCCTGGTGTGGTTAATTCTGATGCAATTAGGACTACAAGGACATTGTTAGAAAACTCACGGTTGTCTGTATTGGGTATGGTCGTGAATGGTGTATCTGGTGATAGTAGTTACTACTACAATAATTCTCATTACTATCATCAACAAAATGGGAATGGGAAAAAGCATACTATTGAGTCTCAATTCAAAGAAATCACAGATAAATGGTTAAAAAAATAACAATTCAATATTATAAAAAATGTGAATTTGTGGTTAAATGCAAAATTTAGATAACTTAACAGCAAAATATTATTGGAGTTGTTGAAATGCGCTCAAAAGATAACCGCTAAGGCGGAAGAGTCAATAATTACGAGTTAGGAGTTACTGACTATGCTATTGTACATAAGGTAATAGCTTCTAGGAGTTGGGCTTCGATGGTCTATTGATCTCAGTCTCTCCAAACGGAACCTTCCTATATTAATTTATATATAGGATATAGGAGGTCGAATTGCAGGGAAAGTGTGGACGAAATCCGAATCATTCAAAATGTATATCTAAAGCCCAACTACGAACGAATGTTTATGTCAGCCGGATATTTGAATTCTGTCAATGTCTAATGTCCGGGGAGCATCTCAATTTTGCAAATTTACCTCGCAATGACAAAAGATGTTTTTACACATTTGAGATACTCCCAGTGTACGCCTATCCCATATCCCTTCAGAGAATTAAGCTAATCGGCATTTAACTTGCATAACATGGACAGGCAAGATGACTATCTCACGAGAGTTTAGTGTAATATATGCAAACTAGATGTTTTTCAGCTTAATGCTCTGCCTCACAGCAAAAGTCCGTAAAATTCCGTTTTTAAAGGACTACAAGATCAATCCAGTCAACCGTTAACCGTATATGCAGAGCAATAAGCGACACAATCAGAGTCAAACGCTCATTCAAGATTTACGACAGTTGTGGGGTTACCTCAGCCGTCGCCGTCGTGAGCAGTTAGGAGTTTTACTACTGCTGATGCTGCTGTCTTCTCTAAGTGAGATGATTAGCTTGGGGGCAATTTTTCCTTTTCTGGGAGCCTTGACCAATGCAGAGACGCTTTTGAATGCGCCCCAGATGCAGCCAGTATTGAACCTGTTGCAGATTAAGACCCCGGTGCAATTGGTAACGGCCTTAGCCCTGGGGTTTATTGCTTCGGCGCTGCTGGCTAATGGGTTGCGGTTGCTGACGCTGCACGTACGTCTTCGTTTGGCGGCAGCGGTTGGGGCTGATGTGAGTAGTGAAATTTACCACAGCACACTACGGCAGCCCTACAGTTTTCATGTGCAGCACAACAGTAGCGATTTGATGCAGACGCTAACGGGGGATACCACGCTTCTGACTAGCAATATTTTGATACCCTTAGTTACATTTTTTACTGATGCTCTGGTGGTACTGGCTTTGATAGGGACGCTGCTGTTAATCGATGGCAAGATTGCCCTATGGACAGCGGTGATTTTGGGGGGAGCCTATACGCTGATTTACCGCACCCGACAACGGTTGCTGAAGCGCAATAGCCAGATTATTTCCCAATCGGGGCAGCGGAAAATCAAGGTAGTGCAGGAGGGTATAGGCGGCATTCGGGATGTACTGCTGGCACATTCCCAGGACTTTTTTGAGCGTGTGTATCTGGAGACGGAGGCTTCTTTCAAGCAGGCAAATGCTACTAATTTGATTATTTCCCAGTCGTCCAAATATTTTATAGAGGCGCTGGCCTTGTCGGCGATCGCTCTCCTGGCTCTGAGTCTAGGGCAAGATGGTGATTTTAGTCAGGCAGTACCGGTATTGGGTAGCCTAACCCTGGGAGCGAAGCGGTTGCTGCCTGCTTTGCAAGAGGGGTTTGCGTCTGTGGCAAAAATCCAGGGGTCACGGGCCGCGCTGGCGAGGGTGTTGCTAGCTTTGCAGCGACCAGTTGATCCGCTACTACGTACTGCTCCAGCCATGCCTTTGGGATTGGAAAAAGAACTGCGGTTTGAGGGGGTTTGGTTTCGCTATGGGGATGAGACGGACTGGGTGCTGCGGGATTTTGACCTGACTATTGCGGCGAAGACGACAGTGGGCTTTGTGGGCAGTACGGGCAGTGGTAAGAGTACGACGGCGGATTTGATTTTGGGGCTATTGCAACCCGATAAGGGGTCAATTTGGGTGGATGGGTTGCATTTGGAGGGGGAGCGGTTGCGCCAGTGGCAGCAGAGTATTGCCCATGTGCCGCAGCAGATTTTTCTCAGTGATGGGACGATGGCTGAGAACATTGCTTTTGGTATTTCTCAAAAACAGATTGATTTTGAGCAGGTGCGAAAGGCGGCGCGGTTGGCTCAGATTGAGGAATTTATTGAGGGTTTGCCTGCCCAGTATGATACCTATGTGGGAGAGAGAGGGATTCGCCTGAGTGGGGGTCAACGGCAGCGCATTGGCATTGCGCGGGCTTTGTATCGCAATGCGTCGGTGATTGTGTTTGATGAGGCCACAAGTGCGTTGGATAATGCCACAGAGCGGGAGGTGATGGCGGCTATTGAGGGGTTAAGTCGTCAGTTTACGGTTATTTTGATTGCCCATAGGTTGAGTACGGTGGAGCGGTGTGATTTGGTGGTTGAATTGAGTCAGGGGCGGGTGGTAGCTGAGGGGAGCTATCAGGAGTTGTTGGAGCGGTCTGCCAGTTTTCAGGGGATAGCTAATGGGATCTCCTAGTGAACTTTTCGAGATAGCAAAAGCCAATGCTGAACATATAAAGTCAATTTCTTCTATTGAACATAGACTTGCTCTTGCTCATCTTGTAGAAATGATATCAAAAATTAGATAAACCCCCACAGAATTTTGCGCTCTTGCATCAGATTGCAGTCAATCCCTTCAGTTGGGAAAAGTATGTCAAACTTGGTTTTAAAAATCAGAAAACTTTAGGTAATTGGACAAAATTAATTACAGAAAATCTGGTCTAAAATCATTGAATGCCAAAGAATTGGCAAGAAATTACTATGTAATTAATTCTGTTTTAGTACTTATTGGCGATGGATAATAAACCTTTGGCGAGACTTTTTTCTATCACTAGCTTAATCGTTATTAGGAAATGAACTTACAATTAACCGATGAAAGGTATAGGCTATGCTCAAAACTTTGGTTGTACGTTTTCTCTGTGTGAAGGCGATCTAATTTTTCTGAGTGATCAAGATGATGTTTGGTTTCAGACGAAAATTGAAACAATTCAAAAGTTAGCAGCAGATGATGAGTTTACTCAGATTTTCATAAATGACGCTGAGTTAGTTCATCATGATTTATCGCCCACTGGATTAACTAAGCAAGGTCAAATTAAGTCTGCTGGCTTCTCTGAATTCTGTGTTGTGATGGGTTGCTGCATAGCCATTCGCCGAGATTTCTTGAAGCATTTGCTCCCAATCCCTGTTCAATTCAAAGGCCATGATGTATGGCTATCTAATTTAGGAGCAGGGCTGCAACGACGTAGAATTATTTCACAATCCTTGCAGCTATATAGAAGGTATGAAAACAATGAATCTAAATTTATAGCTAATAAAACTCGCCGAATAAATAAGCTTGATGTGATTATTAACAAAATTAGCAAAATTATTGGTAATAAGATTATAAATACTTCTGACTCTCATGAGTTAGTTGAAGCTATTGGTCATAAGGCGCATGGCTTTTATTTATCGCCTTTTCTATGGCTGGAATTTTTATCGTAGGCATGGTTATGAGAAGTTTAGCTGTATCCAAAGCTATATTAGGGATATACTGGCTTAACTTGAGTGAAGAAGTTTTAGTGTATTTTAATTAGTTAAAGTTTCTAAATAGCATATTGAGGCTTCAAATGCAGAAAACATATAAGATAGCCTTGCTAGTTCCCAGCTTAAACGGTGGTGGTGCTGAAAAAGTCATCGTCAACTTGGCAAATTTTCTAAACGCCGAAGGACACAATGTGTGTATTATCACAACCCGCCAAGGCGTTTACTTTGATTTCATTAATCCTCAAGTAGAAATAGAATTCCTTCCAAAATTTACTTTTACCTTGTTGGCAATTAATATATTAAAGCCAATACCCCAACTTGTTTATCTAATAAAATTTCTTCGGAAAAAACAACCAGATATTATGCTCTGTACGCTTCAGAGTGCGAATATTTTGGGTCCTTGTGCAAGGTTTGTTGCAAGGGTGAAAACAAAAGTAATTATTCGTGAATCAAATACCTTTCACAGCTTTCTCACGCATAAGTTATCTATTAAACAGAGGCTATTGCTTTATGGGATGAAACTTTCATATGGATTAGCAGATTCAGTCATTGCCAACTCACCATATACTGCGAGAGATGTCCATAATTTTCTGAATGTCTCTGAAGAAAAAATTCAAACAATATCTAATCCTGTTTATTCTCCAGAAAGTGAACAGTTGTCTTTCGAGAGAACCAATCATAAATGGGTTGAATCTGGAGAAGACTATATAGTTTCTGTTGGTAGATTACATCCTCAAAAAAGCTTTGAGACTTTAATTGAGGCTTTAGCATTACTTCAATCTAAGCATTCTATCAAGCTGATTATCCTTGGAATTGGTGGTGAAGAGAAAAACCTAAAAAAGCTAGCGCTTGAACTTGGGATATCTGACAAGGTAGATTTTGTAGGTTTCCGGAACAATCCTTGTCCCTTCATACGAAACGCAAAAGTATTTGTCCTAAGTTCTATATGGGAAGGATTTGGAAATGTATTAGTAGAAGCTCTTTCTGTAGGTACACCAATAGTTTCAACCGATTGTCCGGGTGGACCTCGCATTATTTTAAAGGATGGTAAATATGGCACTCTTGTTAAAATTAAAGATCCTGAAGCTATGTCAAAAGCTATTGCAGAGCTTCTTATTAACGAGAATTTATACCATAAAACAATGTTAATTAGCCGTGCTCAAGAGTTTTCCATTGAAAAGATTGGGAAAGAATATTTTGATCATTTCTTGAAGGTGTTAAGTCAAGAACAGTAATTTCCCTTGTCCTTAATTACAGTACCGAGCAGTAAACTTTACTTACCTTTAGAGAGTTACAATGGTCAAAATACCAGTCCAGAGATCTATCTTGTGTAAAGCACTCAAGAGGTACTCTTTGAGAAGCTACTCCTTGTCTCGCGTTCTTCCCGCAGGATGAGTGGCAGAAAAATTCCCGGTATCAAGTTGGAAGCGATTTAGTTGTAAACTCAGAAAAGCCCTATTTCATGAGGAGAGTTATGATTGATAGCAGTAAAGCTTCCCCTACTATTAAAGTAAAAAGTATTCTTGAGTTTCTTTTCCTATTCATTGTCATAGCTGTTCTATTTTTTTCGCCTTTGGGATTACCTTCGACAGTTATACGGTTTACAGATATCTCAGGAATACTTTCACTTTTCATTATATTTTCTTTGTCTATGCTTGGTTTTCGACTAAAGATTCGCAAGTTAAGACTTACTGCTCCGCTTTTCTTTCTATTGATTTTTATTTTTCTAGAGTTTTTTCTGCCTGTGATTGGGGGGTTTGTTTGGAGTGACACAACAGTAGTTAGCTCGTCAATTCGTGCTTTTTTATATTGGTTTCCGTGTCTGCTCTTGCTCATGCTAATATTTCCCAGAAAAAGAGTGGAGCATATAACTCCGTACGATAAAATTCTTTATATTGCCTTGCTAACGAATCTTGTTGTGGCTGCTATTGAGTTGGCTGTATATTACGGCAAGCTTCCAGGGTCGTTGAACGTCAGGAACTATCTAGAAGCATTTGCTTCAATTAATGAAGCTGATAGGTATGCCTATAACAGAATATGGTCAGCAGGATTTTTTAGCAATTCAAGTGGACTAGGAGCATTTGCCTCAATTGCTACAAGTCATTTTCTCGCAAAAATTATTATTTCTAAAAAATCCTTATTCAAGGAAACTTTTGCTATTTTAGTTTCTTTGGTGTTGATTGCAATGTCTACTTCTCGCTCTGCTCTTATTTCTTCACTAATAGCAATTATCATATTTCTTTTTTTAGTAGGCAATGAAAAAATAATAAACAATAGAATCTTTTTTAGCAAATTATTTTATAGCAAGGTTTTGACTTCAAGCATACTTTTTACAGGAGTTATGTTTATACTTTATTCTTCCAACGATTTATTTTATAGATATCAAAGATTGTCTGGTGGTTTAAATGCTGATTACTCAGCATCTACAAGAATTGATTATCTTTGGCCTAGAGCTTTGCAATTTTATAACAACCTTGGTCATCCTACTTTTGGAAATCCTGTTCAATTTGCAGGTATAATTGATTCGGGATATTTAACTTATTTCTTGCAAGGTGGTCTGTTTTTCTTTTTGATTTCACTTTTGCTGCCCATTTCAATGTTTGCTTCAGGCTGCTATGCTTATCTATTTAAAGGTAAAAAAAACTACCCTACTTTTTTTATAATGTTTTTTTCCATTTATATTTTAATTGGAATGATTAATATTAACCCATTAAGAGATATCGTAGTAATTACATTTGTAAGTATTTCCATCATTGAATTTTCTGCTCAGGAAAATCGTGTTGAATAGAGCCTATTGAAAATTGTAAATTAGCGCTAAAGAGTCAATAATATGACTTTCAGGTATGAATATGCTTGTTAAACAAATACACAAAAGCATAAATCTATATTGCAATGAACGAGCCTTTAACTTGGAAAAATCTAAAGTTTTAGATATTGGCTGTAGTTCTGGCGATTCTGTTAAAAAATTATTAGACTGTGGTATAGATGTTTATGGTGTCGATATTGGTTTCAAGACTGGTGAACATTTAGATTTTCTGATAGGTAATGGTCGTCTTCAGTTAATGGAGTTAGATAAAGATTCAACTTATCGGCTTTCTTTTCAGGATAATTATTTTGATATTGTTTATACAGACCAAGTTGTTGAACATATTCAAGATATAAACGCTTTCATATTCCATAAAATCTGCTAACCTGCTTAGAAAAATACCATGAGGAAGACGAATATTTGGGCTTCTATGGTCTCACCTGTTCATAGCCGATAAGGCTGAATTTAATATAAACTGATTTATGAAAACGCCAATAATCCTTTATGCAGTTTCTACCTTACGTCGTTCTGGTCCTACACAACAGCTGTTAAATATCACAAAGCATCTTGATCGAAATAAATTTCAGCCTCAAATTCTGACTCTTTCTCCAGAGCCAAAAGACTCTATGATTACAGCTTTCCAAGACCTAGATATTCCTGTAAAAAGTCTTGGCTTATCCCGATTAATGAGTTTTGTACAGGGAAAAAATTGCTTTAAAAACACCATTCAAGAAATAAGTCCAGTAATGCTACATACCCAAGGTATTCGTGCAGATGGACTAGCATTGCAGTTAATAGATAAACTACCAATAGTCACTACAGCACGTAATGATCCTTATGCTGATTACCCAACCAAATTTGGAAAAGTTCGGGGTAAATTGATGGCTCGGAGCCATGTTCGCACGCTACGCCGCTTACCGAATATAGTTGGGTGTGGAAGCAGTATATCGGAAGAACTAAAAAAGTACGACATCCTCAGTCAAGTCATTACCAATGGGGTAGATACAGATGAATTTTCTCCAGTTACCTCAACTCAAGAACGGAGTTTTTTACGGGAGACTTTAGGACTGTCTTTATCATCCACTATATTTGTTACAGTTGGCTCTCTGATACCTCGGAAAGACCCTCTTTTAATTATTGACGCTTTTTGCCGCGCCAAACTAGAAAACTCAGTTCTGGTTATTTTAGGTAAAGGTTCTCTAGAACAAGCTTGTAGAGAAGCATCACAAAAAGTATCTCCGCCGCTTAATATTCGCTTTCTAGGTCAAGTTTCCGATGTTCGCCCTTGGCTTTGCTGTGCAGATGCTCTGATTTCCGCGGCGTGGTCAGAGGGCTTGCCAAACTCAGTTCTGGAAGGGATGTCTTGTGGATTGCCTGTCATCCTCTCAGATATTCCCCCTCACCGTGAAATTATACAAGAAACATCTCCGAAAGTAGGCAATTTATTTCCTCCAGGAAATTCTCAAGCATTAGCAATGGCTTTGAAATCTTTTTCTCTTGATCAGGAAAATTCTCTGCTTCCTCGTCAACTTATTCTTCAGAGATTCAGCGCTAAAGCGATGGCAAATACTTATCAATCTCTCTATGAGAAAATCCTAAAGCTAAGAAAAGATTAATATATGAAAACTAATTACAGCAAAACTGAACGTTATGTTGGTAAATTTCTAGATGCATCTCCTCAAATACGCTCACTGCTTAAAGCTTCATATCTAAAACTCAACTATTTTCTTTACAAGGAAGCCGGGTTCCAACTTGCTCTTCATCCTGATGTTGTATTGCAAGATTTATCTCAGGCTGATCTCAAGAATGAATCTTCTCATCCTCTAAAGCATGAGTTTTTTGGGTATTACGATAAGTCACCCTGGTCTAAGGATATGAAAAAGCTACTTGTCCATCGATGGGAGGGCGGATCGAGTGTTTCAATTGTATCCCATTCTTTGGACACTGGGTCTCAAGTCATTGGCCACACTGAAGCCTGGAACTTTCAACAGGGTGCAATGGCCCAATGGTCTACTGAAAAAAGCCCAGGTATCATTGTCTTTAATGCAATTACTAATCAAAATTTGGTTTCTGTTTGGGTTGATTCCCAAGGAAACAGTAAAGAGATTCCTTGGCCTGTGCAAGTAATTCATCCGCAAGGTCACAAAGCATTGACCTTAAATTACAGAAGACTTGATAGATTACGGCCTGACTATGGCTATAAAATTCCAGTTCAGAACTTCTCTCCTAATCAACCCCTTGATAAAGACGGTATCTGGGAAATTAACCTTAAACGAGGCGATGCAGAACTGATCATATCTTTAAGTGAACTTGCCAATCATCAACCATGCCCTGAGATGGTGAATGCTGAACATAAAGTCAATCATATTCTTTACTCGCCCCTAGGCCATCGTTTTGTATTTATGCATCGTTGGTTAGGTAAAGCAGGTAAGTTTTCACGTCTTTACGTTGTAAATTCAAATCAGGTTTCTCCACAACTTTTATTAGATCATCGGATGGTTTCTCATTACTCCTGGGAAGACGATGAGCATTTATTGGTTTGGGCAAGACACCCTTCCGCAGGCGATAAATACTATCGAATTAATGTTATTAGTGGCAATCTGGAAGTTATTGGAAAAGATATTTTAGACTTTTTAGGTGATGGGCATCCTTCATTTTCACCAGATCGGCGCTGGATTATCACAGACAGTTATCCGGATCGCCGCCGACAAAGACAACTACTACTTTTTGAGCGCAATAATAATTGTGTCTTCTCTATTGGTCGTTTTTTTGCTCCTTGGCACTTTGATGGCGAAAAAAGAACCGACCTACATCCTCGTTGGAGTCCAGACGGTAAAAAGATTTCTATTGATTCATGTCATACTGGGATTCGGCGTAGCTACATCTTGGATATTAGCAAACTGATTAACCAGTAATTTCTGTATAGCTTTCTCAAGCTCACTCTATGCAAAATAACTCTTTGACTGCCACTGTTTTAATGGCAGTCTATAATGATAATATTTTCATGAAACAAACTCTAGAAAGCATTCTTCAGCAGATCACATAAAACATGGTATTATCAGCTATTTAGGAATTAGCTTAAGTCTTATCTTAATAACCATTGACTATTATGAATGCTAAAGTTACTGTTGGCATCCCATTTCATAAGGGCAGCAATAGCGAACATTTTCGCAATGCTATTGATTCTATCCTATCTCAAAATTTACTACCAGCACAAATTCATTTGATTCAAGATGGGCCTATCCCAAACGATTTAGATAATATTGTTAAACATTACCTGACTACCTATCCTTTGATCAAGCATGAATTAATTCCTGAAAACCTTGGTTTAGCTCATGCATTAAATTTATCAATTTTAAAAACAACAACAGAGTATTATGCTCGCATGGATGCTGATGATATAGCTCATCCTGAACGCTTGAAAAAGCAGGTTGATTTTTTAGAAAACTATCCAGAAATTGATATTTTGGGAACATGGGCAATAGAATTTGAAGGATGTCCAATATCTGGAAAAGGTATTACCAGAAAGCCCCCAGTTTCTCAAAGTCATATTTACTCGATGATACACTATCAAAATCCTCTTATTCATCCCTCTGTGATGTTACGAAGAACTATTTTTGCTAAAATTGGCTTGTATGATACCAGTTTCAGGAGAGATCAGGATCTTGAATTATGGGGAAGAGCTATTAGAATGAAGGTTGGCATGACAAATATACCGGAAGTATTGATGTATTACAGAAATACAGGTGTTTTAAAAAGGCGTTCTGATTTAAAAAGAGTTTTTAATATGGCTAAAATACGTTATCGGTATAATACATTGTCACCGCAGCTGAATATACTCAAAATATTGACTATTATTTTCCCTTTAATGCCTATATATATTCAAAATTGGGGATATAAAAAGTTTAAGTAGAATAGCATGATATAAATATTGCCTTTCTCTATATCTATTAGTTTTATCATTAGTTAAGCATGAAATACTTAGAGGATTTTTTAAAAGTTTTGCTCGAATCTTAAGTCGCTAATACACAACTTAGTCCGCCCGCACGGATTAACCGCAAATAAAGGTTGTGAAAATCACGCAGGTGGGGTTGTTTCAAAAATGGTAGTTTATTCAATCGTTGTATAGTTGAGGATTAAAACTAGCTCCAGTCCTAGCAGTGAAAATCCACAATATTGATCGCCCACCATCTCGCAAGACTCGCACTAGAGATTCTGAGTTGTTCCGAGATGACGGTACAGCAATAGGTGTAACTACAATCCCCTGGCTACCTAAAACAACAGTAGCTATAACCCTTGACCGCCGCATATGATAGTCGGAAGTAATCAAATAAATATGCTGTAAATCTCTCTCTGCAAATTCTTCCACCAAAGTTGTAAAATTTGTTACAGTATCAGTCGCTCTACCATCCAAATGCAACTTTTTATTGGGAACACCAGACTGCAAAAATATCTGCCGATTAGCATCTAAATTCCAAGCAAAATCAGAAACCCAAATGTCTAAATTTCTGTGAGATTTCCAAAACTCTGCCGCAAACTTCATCCGCTCAGAAGCGCCCCCCAATACAAAAATCGCCTGTGGTACTGGCTGTTGATACGAAGCGATCGCAATTCTCGCCGGAATAATACTCACTAGCACTAAAGCGATCGCTAAAACCCAATTCTTTAATTTTAATTTACGTTTCATCTCATATTTTTTAATTCGGAAAACAACAATCCTATGGCTTTAACCAGAAGATTGTCAATTCACCGCTAATAACTTTTAAATTTAATTCTTAAGTTTTACCCCAATCCCCTTAGCTTAGAAAACTTCTTGTTAGTCCATAGGAGAGTGCGTTATAACACTTCGTCATAACGCACCCTACAAGATTAAAGCTATATACCGTAGGAAGAGGTTGGGGGGTTAGGTTTTATCTTTTTTACCACCAGAAATCTGCCCTTGCTGGCTTTGTCCTGGTAACTGAACAGTGACAACTCTGGTTTTTTCTTCTTCGGCTTTAGGCATGGTGAGACACAAAACACCATTTTTAAAATCAGCGTGTACTTTATCGTTTTGGATTCGAGATGGTAGAGGTATTACTCTTTGAAATCTGCCATAACGAAATTCTGAACGGCGCATACCTCTTCTTTCTTCGTCCTTGATTTCACATTTACGCTCACCAGTGACGGAAACTGTATCTGCGGCAACTTTGACATCTAAGTTTTGGGGGTCAATACCAGGAATTTCCATCCACAGTTTGACTTCATCGGAATTTTCTTCAAGTTCTGCTGGAGGCACAAATGTCAGTCTATCGCTGATGATCTCGCCTGTATCACTTGAAGGTGTGATTTGTTCAAGTAGACGATTCATTTGCCTTTGGATGGTTTCTATTTCTCTAAAAGGTTCCCAGCGAGTTAATGCCATAATTTTTATCTCCAATTAATTGATGAAATGTTTAAAAGATGCTGCGTTCAGTTCCCCAATTCCGGAGCCGAAAAGCCAGAATCAGGAGTAAGATGCCGAAAATAATGGCGTACGCGGCAATAATCCACAGGATTGCTAATGCGCCAGCAATAGGCCAGACGGTGAGTAGAACCCCGAACAATACCGACGCAATGCCGGCTATGACTAGCAGCCACTCATTTTGAATTTCTTTTCGTACCTGAATGGCTGCTATGATTTCTAAAACGCCAGTGACGATCGCCCAAGCTGCGATCAGGTAAAGCAAGACTAATGCTGTGATCCCTGGCCAGACAAAAGCCATGACTCCAATAGCAATGCCAATTGCTCCTTCGAGCAACATCAGCCAACCGTGGGTATGAGTTAGACCATCTCGGAATGCAGCGATCGCTAATAATACTCCACTGACTAAGACAAAGGCAGCAAAGATAAATATCAAAGCTGTTAGAGTAATATCTGGCCAGAAGAGGGCTGCTAAACCAAAGATGATGGCGATCGCACCCCGTAATGCAACTGTCCACCAATTCCTGGCCAAGCGCGTTCCCATTCTCATGGGGTCAAGGTTTTGTCTCATAGCTTGAGTTTATGACTGGCGTTTGTGTCTAAAGAGCAAAGGGAAAAGTCTCTGGTGCGTCCCGCATTTCCCAGGTGGGAACTCGGTCTAGAGGTTGCACTCCCTTGGTATCATCAATGTGAATTACTGCGTCAAATTGTTCGGTGAGACAAGCATGGAAGTAGTGACTTACACGCTCAGTTTCCGGCTGGTAAATCACACCAATTGCTCTTTCTAGCCGGGGTTGTCGTAAACCCACTATTGCTTGATTCTCATCCCGGAGGTTGAGGTAAAATTGGGATCGTTCAGTTTCATGGAATAGGGCTTCGTAACTTCCAGGTAAGGCAGAACGAACTTGTTTGAGTTGAGCCGTTTCCCCCCAGTTAGAAACTGCGGTGACAGTACCCGTATAGGTGGTCAAACCGATATTTACAGCCTCATCGCCATAGCGTTCTTTGAGCAATTGACCCACATTCACCTCACCCATTGACCCCATATCAGTGGCGCGTGCGTCACCTAAATGGGAATTGTGTTCCCAAACCACAACTTTGGCTTGGGGATGTTGTTGATCTAAATGTTCCACCAGCTGGTCTAAGGTTTGGGCCATGTGGCGATCGCGAATATTCCAGGAAGACACTCGCCCTTGAAACATTGAACGGTAGTAATGCTCGGCGTTTTTGACTAATCGTGCATTCTGTTCAGCATAAAAGAACTCATCAGCCTTCACTCGCCCGTCTTTCTGCACGTATTCGGCAGTTCGACGTTGCAATTCTTGGAGCTGATTAATTACCTCTTGCTCACAGGATTTGGTAATGCCAAAACTGGTAGCATACCCATATTGTTGGGCATCTTCGCCAAAATGCTCTAAGCATGAATAGCGATCGCGGGCGCGTTGGGCGGCTTCGGGGTCAACTTGATTGAGGTAGCCAAGAACTGCTTCAATGGAAGCATACATACTATAAAGGTCTAACCCATAAAAACCCGTTTTAATCGCCTTTTTGGGTAAACGATCATTGTATTCCCGTAACCAGCCGACGAAATTTAGCACATCTGTATTCCGCCACATCCATAAAGGGAAGCGTTGAAAATTTAAAAGTGCTTCGGCTGGTGTGGGGTCTTCATTGACACCCTGGACGTAACGATTGACTCGGTAAGCATCAGGCCAATCCGCTTCCACCGCTACGGCTGTAAACCCCTTTTCTTGAATTAGTCGCTTGGTAATTTCCGCCCGTTGTTCGTAAAATTCATGAGTCCCGTGGGAGGCTTCGCCAATCAAGACGAAACGCGCATTGCCGATTAAATTCATTAATGGGTCGTAGTCTTGATCTGCGCCTGTTAATGGGTGTGCATACCCACGCACCGCATCGACTATGCTGGTGATAGTTGCGTCTACCATAATGAATTAATGATTGAGAAATACCCGCACGGATTTTAAATTCCGTATCACCGCGCAAGTTAACTTCGATACGGTTTTACACCTGTTATATTTCGGTTCTTACTATATTCAGCTTAAAAATCTCCACCTCTGATTCCATCTGGCTAAGGTCGCATGATACTAAATGTATGGATCTCCCTCTAGGAAGAGTGCCGCGCCGCTACGCGGAAGTCAAAAGTTAAAAGTCAAAAAGCTGATTAAATGCCTGATCAAGTTTGGTTATCACAGTTGCAAAAACACCGGGCGATCGCAGTTATTCGCGCTTCAGATATGCGGTTAGCTCAAAATATGGCTATGGCTGCGGCATCTGGGGGAATGGGGCTGATTGAAATTACCTGGAATAGCGATCGCCCTGGGGAATTAATTAGTCTATTACGTGCAGAATTACCACACTGTATTATTGGCACGGGGACGCTGTTTAATGTCGGACAACTGCAAGAGGCGATCGCTTCGGGAGCGCAATTTCTCTTCTCACCTCACGTTGATTCTGCCATGATTCAAGCCGCAGTCAAACAAGATGTGCCAATTATTCCCGGTGCTATGACTCCCACAGAAATTATTACCGCTTGGAATCAGGGTGCAAGCTGTGTAAAGGTGTTTCCTGTGCAAGCGGTGGGAGGCGTTAACTATATTAAAAGTTTACAAGGTCCACTGGGTGAAATTCCCTTAATTCCCACTGGGGGAGTGACTTTAGAAAATGCTCCAGAATTTATCCAAGCTGGGGCGATCGCTGTGGGTTTGAGTGGTCAATTATTCCCGGAAAAGCTGGTTACAGAAGGAAATTGGCAGGCGATCGCGTCTCAGGCAAATCAACTAATGCAGAGCGTCACAACATAGCCGAAAAAGTATAAAGGGCTACTGAAGAATCCTCCCAACAGCACACACAACACGAAAACCAATACCGTTGAGACGGCTGTCGCGAGTATCGTAGTTGAGACGAGACGCAGAACGGCAGTAATCAGGATTGATGAGCCAGGAACCGCCCCGCATTAAGGCTATTCCTTTTTTTTTGTAAACATTATCATTATCAATCAACCAAGCACTACCATCTGTCGGCGCTCCTTCATAGTTATCATGCCAATCATCAAGACACCATTCCCATACATTTCCGTGCATATCGTATAGTCCAAAGTTGTTAGCTGCGTTAAAACTGCCCACAGGTGTAGTCTCCTCTCTGTAGGTTCCTTTTACACCCCTGCGATAAATGGACGTAGCCCTGTAGTTAGCGAATTCTGATGTGATTGTCTCACCAAAGTGGAATGGGGTCGTTGTTCCAGCACGACAGGCATATTCCCATTCTGCTTCACTAGGTAAGCTGTAAGGTCTTTTTGTATGGGCAGTCAGACGCTGACAAAACTCAACTGCATCGTACCAAGAAACTTGCTCTACAGGTCTTTGCTCCCCTTTGAAATTCGATGGTTCAGCGTCTAGGTCTTTATTCACCTTTGCTAACGCTGCAACAGCTTTCCACTGCGCTTGAGTAACAGGATATTTACCCATGCAAAATTGTTGAATATTTACTAAATGCTGAGGACTTTCTGATTTCCTGCGCTCTAGCTCACCTTTTGGTGAACCCATCATAAAACTACCCCCAGGAATCAGCAGCATATGTAACCCAATTCCATCGCCCAAATCTTCTACATAGTATTGGGCTGTCTTTTGCGTTCTGTTTATAACTATTTTTGGCATTGATTATATTTAATAATTTTTTAATTAATTTTGCGTCTAATTTAGGTTGAGTACCAAAATAAGAGTTTTTAATAATTATTCAAGAGCAATACTGTGTTTTTCAAAAAATTAGATCGCTCCGCTAAGGAAGGATAAAAAAAAGAAGGGTAGAGGGCAAAAAAGGAAAAGTATAAAGGCCTACTGAAGAATCCTCCCGACAGCACAAACAACACGAAAACCAAGACCGTCGGCGATGATGCCGCGCTCCGCCCAAGGATAGGTATCGCGAGACGCAGAACGGCAGTCTTCAGGATCGTAGAACCAGGAACCGCCCCGCAGTAAGGCTTTTCCTTGCTTTTCAGAAAGGTTATTATTATTATCGAACCACGCACTACCATTTACTGGCGCTCCTTCATAATTATTGTGCCAATCGTCAAGACACCATTCCCATACATTTCCGTGCATATCGTACAATCCAAAGTTGTTAGCTGCGTTAAAACTGCCCACAGGTGTAGTCTCCTCTCTATAGGTTCCTTTTACACCCCTGCCATAAATGGAGGTAGCATTATAGTTAGCTAATTCTGATGTAATTGTCTCACCAAAATGAAATGGGCTAGTAGTTCCAGCACGACACGCATATTCCCATTCTGCTTCACTAGGTAGGCGGTACTGCCTTTTTGTATGGGCAGTCAGACGCTGACAAAACTCAACTGCATCATACCAAGAGACTCGCTCTACAGGTCTATTTACACCCTTAAATTTAGAAGGGTCAGGCTTGAGTTCTCGGTTAACTTGCGGCAAAGATGCCACTGCTTGCCACTGAGCTTGTGTTACTGTGTATTTGCCCATGAAGAAGGCTGGAACAGTTACTTCGTGTTGAGGACTTTCACGACTTGAACGCTGCGGTTCCCCTTTTGGCGAACCCATAATAAAATTGCCTTCAGAGATAGACACCATTTCTAGTTGAACACCATTTACATCTTCAATAAAACAATTGGCTGTTTGACGACTACGACGAATATCTATTAGAGAATTATTTGCTTGGCTTTGAATAACATTATTGAAATTTCTTTTCTTGACTTTGTGAACTAAAGCTTTTGATAAAATTTTCCATAATTTACCTGCAACATCCTTTAGTTCTTGTGTAGAGTAATTTGATGATGCTGCGATTTGCTCATAAGTTCGATTTAATATTGTTTCTAGTATAATTAGCTTTTCAATTTCATTCAGGTGCTTTTCTGTCTGGTAAAATACTAAATTATCAGCAACTTCTATAAGATTAGTTATATTAGATTCGTTGATTCCTGTAATGGTTGCAACTTCAAAATCACAAGATTGCAAGTTGTAATTTACATCATCCTCAACAGAAATATTTACAACTTCAAATAAACAAGTTTGGAACTCAAAATTAGGTGCTGGTGAAGTCTCAGAAAAAATCGAATATTCTTTGTCTAATTGTTCTACTAAATCAGCATAGTCTTCACCTAATTGACGCAATACCTGCCTAGCAACTTCAGCAAAGGGAATCACTTCTTGTTTAGTGCGGCTATCCCAATTGGGATTTAAAACTAGTAAAGCTGCAAAGTTTTTGATTTTTAACCCTATCTTCTCAGCTATATATTGAGAAAGTGTTTCCAGTACATCTTCAACTTCTGTAATTCTGACAGAACGCAACAAAATTTCCCGCACTCCATCGACAAATTTATATTGCCAGCATTCTGTTTGAGTCTGTTGATTACCTGGAACTAATTGGAGTAATCCACTCATGAAAATTTCAGCTAAATGAATTTGCTGAGATTCTTCTGGCAAGAAGAGTTGATGTTGGATGAGATTAATCACAGGTAAACTCACAGGTGCAGAGGCCATGAACCCTGCTAATCTTCTCGCCAGAGGGGAAGCTGTCGCATAAAAACGTTTGACTAATAATTCGGGGTTTGATGGCGGTTGCGGAGTTGAAGGTTCTGGGAGAAGCTGTCGCCAATTTTGCTGAAACAGCACACCTAGCATTTGAACGCTACCTGCTCCCGCTACAACTTTTGCCCACTCTGTTAAAGATTCCGGCTCTAGTGTTATGACAGGGAATTGCAGCGCCATTTTTGGTTTTTCTTCTAGCCAAATGGGTAAACCACTGACAATTAATTTGGAATTAAGAACACCAGGAGCTACTGTACTCAACTGTACTGAGTTTCCTAAACCTAATACTGTCCGTTCCCATAGTTGTTCAGGCAACAATTGCAGCACTGCAACGGGAATGTGTTTTCCCCAACTTTCTAATAATCTGTGTATTTCTCCTTGCCACCACACTGGTGAAATACAATCACTAATTAGCAATATTAAGCGTCTACCTGTAGCATCTAATAGCTCCTTGGGACTGCGGGAACGTTCTCTTCCCGTAACTTTTTGCTTTTTAGGAAAAATCTTGGGTGTTCCATCTATTTTGGTTTGTAGACTCCAAGTATAAACATTCCTAAATGCTCCATGCCGTTCCATTAATTTTTGGAATTCTGCAATGGTTTCTTCCCAAACAACTGTTGTGCTAGTTTCTTCTACTACCAGCACTAACTCTAACCACCGTTCCCGTGCAGGTTGCAAAACAGGTGCATAAACCTGATATTCTGCAATTTGTCGAGCTGTCCTTTCTTCATCCAAAACTAATTTTGTTCGAGATTGCACTTTTCTCATTAGTGGACGAATTGCTCTAGCCAAAGCCAAGGAATTTCTGAGAGCAGATACGGCAGGAGCTTTAAAGGGCAGTCTTTCTGGTATAGGTGATGATTCTTCAGAAACATCAGACTCAGGAATTAAATCGGACGGGTAAGCAGGAACTGTAGGCTCTTTTTGAGGAGGAGTAGAAAGTGAAGATTGATTTGGTGTAATGTTTGCTGAAATAGGTGATATGGATGTTAAAGGTGGAGTAGATTTTTCAGACAGTTGCTCAGTTTGTCTAGGCTGAGGATCAGCTTTTTGCATCTGGTTCGCTAACCAGAGAATATCAGCAATTTCTTCTGCATTCAGTTCTAGTCCAGCTTGTTTCAGGGTTACAATCAGGTCTGTAATCATGAATCCTCTGAGCTATCTAAAGACTTAAATATCTGCTCAATTAGTTTTTCCCTAGTATCGCCTTTGGCAAAATTTTCCCTAGTTACCAAATAGACTGCATTTAGCAGTTGGTCGGTGGCTAACTCTTTATTTTGGCGTTTTTCGAGAAATTGAGTAATCAAACTATTTGCTTGTTTCTGTAGACTATTAGTTTGTTTAGTCGAGTCTTGCTCATTGCTAAGATGTGCGATCACAATGCGTTTTAATTCTTCACTGTTAGGTTCTCGAATAGTCAATCGCAAACAACGCCGCAAAAATGGCGGGGGAAAATCTCTTTCACCATTACTGGTTAAAATCACAAATGGAAAGGTTGTACAACGAATCCGCCCTTCTTTGATTTTTACTTTTACATCAGTATGTGCTGTCTGCACTTCTACTTCCTTTAATTTACCAGCAATCCGCCTCAGTTCGGGAATTTCAAACTCTCCTTCTTCAAATATATGTAGTAAATCGTTAGGCAAATCAATATCGCTTTTATCAATTTCATCAATTAATAACACCCTTGGCTTATCAGAAGGAAGTAAAGCTGTTCCCAATGGACCAAGATCAATATATTTACCAATTTCCTGCAAATTATCTTTATCTTTATCTTTATCTTTATCTTTATCTTTTGCGTCTTGTAATCGTCCGATTGCATCGTATCGATACAGCCCATCATTCAGAGTAGTACGAGTTGTGATTGACCAGTGTAATACTTCTCCCAAATTCAGTTCATGAGCAACTGCATAGGCTAGTGATGTTTTACCCGTTCCCGGTTTACCAGTTACTAATAAAGGTCGCCGTAAATATAAAGCGGCGTTGACTAGCTCAATCTCTTCAGGACGTGCTTGAAACGTTTCACCCCGTCTTGGATTTTTTGCACTCTCACCATCAGCATCGCTGCTGAATTTTCGCCAACTTGGTGGTTCTGGAAGTTTCCAATCATCATATTGCTTTCCATCTCCCTTAAATACTTTCCAGTCATTCATAATTTAAGACGCAGATTGTGGTGTTGAATAAAAGTAGCCCGCATCAGGAGTCAGGCGTTCCGGGTCTTCCCAAACTAATGAAATATGATGTCCTATATGATCATTGTGACTTTCTGGAGCATCAAGACGTTGTTCTTTAACTCTATCAGGAAGTTCCTGAATACAACAGTCTAGTAACGAATTGATTGCAGATTGCTGAGTTAAGTTTTGATTCTCTAGCTCTTTTCTTAGCCAGAGTGCAATGGGAGTAGCAGTAATTAAAATATACGAAAAAATTGTTTCTATACTAGTAGACTTGGGAATATTTATGAGGATAATACCATTTGCTGTATCTAGTTTTTTGCGAATAACTTCTTGGCTATGATTTCCTGATACTAATCCTTGTTTGCATTGTGAATTATATACCTGCTTAACTGTTTGCCACTTATTAAACCATATTCCTTTATAGGGATAATTCCTTTGCAGGCGCTCATTCGCACGCACAACAACTTTATATTTTTTACCAATGCTTTCTGCTGTGCCAAATTCTACTCTTATAAAAGAATCGACTGTATGATTAAGTAGTTTATAGGGCAGAAAAAATTCTACAGTTAATTTTCCAAGAAACTCAGAGCTAATGTCTTCTAATAATAAATCGACTATTTTTGGTATATTCTGAAGTGTAAAAGTTTTTTGGGATAATTTAGATACAGATACTTGTTTAAATCCATCGCCTACTTCCGGTTTATAATGGCGAATATCGGGAATTAGCCAAGCATAGATATAGAATCTATCTAACTTATCTGTTTTGGGTTTCACTTGAATCAATAGATATGATTTAGTTTCTTGATTATCCAAATTATCATCTGATTGAATATCCCGTATTAGTTGGTCAAAATTGTTAATATATTTTTTACCCCACTCCTGGAGTTCTTGAGACAATGATTGCGGCACTTGAGAATCAATAGATAAATATGCTACAAATTCCTCAATATAAGTAAATTTCTTATTGCCTTTTGGAATATCTTGTAAATTTTCTAGGATGTCTTCTAAAGTATCAGCCTGTTGAATAAACCCTTGAGGACAAGAAGCTTGATAAGCTTTTGTGATAGAAGATTTTGCTGTTTCATGCAAGGAAGTCAGAATTTGAATTAGAGTCTGTGGAATGAGAATAGATGGAGTGAGGCTGTTTAACTGATTCTCAACATCTGTCATCTCTGCCTCTATTTCCTGAATTTGACGCTTCAGTGTGTCTTTGTCTCCATTATTTAATGTATTGTTTAATTGCTGATAAACTTGCTTGTATTTTTCTTCCAGATTATTTAAGTTTTCTTGAAGAATCTTTTTTTTCATTTGCTGGACTTTACTTTTTCCCATGTTCTAATTCGTTAAGCTGTAATTCAACATCATTCATCTCTTGTTCAATAGTCGTAAGCTGTCTTTGCAGATTATTACGACTCCCAGCGTTTTCTGTGTAGTTCAATTGGTTATATACTGCCTCAAAATCACTTGACAAAATTCCTAACCGTTTATTCAATTCTTTCGCTTTAATCGCTTGCACTCGACTCAAAGGTTGGGATAAACTTTTGGGTTGCTGCTGAACAGCTTGATTTAGCAAATTCCAGGTTTGCATTAGCACTTTTGTAGGAATCATAAATGCCGCTTTCACATCTTCACGCTTTCTTTCTGCGGCGATCGCCATGCCGACTACTCCCTGTAATGAGTCATCCCATACTGGAGCGCCACTAAATCCAGGTTCAATTTGATACCCTGGAACCCGAATACTTTCCATCTGTATCCATCCAGTAGCCTGTACATCCCTCAGTTCCCCTGTAGCCCATACGCCATCATTATTTCCTTTGGGAAAGCCAAATATCCGAAATTTATGTTCCCAGTAATCTGTGGCAGTTACAAGCTGTACAGGACTCACACCCTCTGGCGGAGCATCTTCTAAATACAATCCAGCGATATCTTCTCCAATTTGTGGTGGATTGACAGGCTGCCAAAACACTACTTTTGCTTTGAGTTTTTTTCCAGGCTCAATCAGGGGGAAATCAAGTTCTATAGTGTTAGATGGTTGTTCTTGAGTGTTGCTTAAAATTCCTAAAGCTTCCGCAATTACATGGGCGCAGGTAAGAAGATAGCGATCGCCAACTAAAAAACCAGCACCTATAACTGTTGTTGTGCCATTATCATAGGTACGGTAAATACGAGCGATCGCTGCCTTTAATATCTGCGAATAGCCTTCGTTTAACATAGAATAAAAGACCCTAGTTTTTAGTCCACTTCACAGTAATCTCAAAATTAACTTCTCCACCAACAGAGGTTAAAATTGCACCTGCTTCGGCACTAAGCTTGACACCAAACTTAATTTCCATTTCTTCTGGACTTAATTCCTTAAACTTATTAGTAATACTTGCCACTGCTGGCTTAATCTTATCTATAGCGTCTTCAAAAGTTTTCGTAGCTTCAGCTATTTTCCGCCCCGATGGAAGAGCAACTCTGCCAATTGCTCCATTATCAGGTTCTTCTACTTCAACCAAAAATTTACTGCCATCTTCTAAAGAAAACTCGACAAGTTGTTTTTCCACTATTTTTGACAAATAAGTTATTAGTGTTAATCTAGACTATTTTAACGAGGTTGTGTATCATTTACATCAGAACTTGACTGTTCTTCAGCCCTGGCAAAGCACAAGCTAAATGAAAGCTTTTCTAAAGTAAGTTCAGTATTTTCTCTAATATTTTAGGGTCATGAGTGGTCAATTATTTCCTGAAAAGCTGGTTAAACAAGGAAATTGGCAGGCGATCGCGTCTTAGGCAAATGAACTAATTCAGCGTTTAAATAGTTAAAACTCTGTGCTTTGAGCATTGGCTTTGCGTTAAACTAATATGAATTAAGGGCGACAACCAAGGTCTTCGTAAACAAATCCACTTTTAAATACCGCAGGGCTTGTGGCAAGGTTTAAACCTAAAGTCTGTGCAGCGAACATAAGACCAAAACTCCTTGAGAGTTGCCATTCACGGTGCTTACTGGCATAACAATTTTGGTACTCCAGTTAGTTGTGGTTGTACAAACTTGCCAGTTCCCCAAGCTCGCCAACTGTATAACTGGGCTTCAACGGGAACTTTAGTTGTAGTGCGTAAGTAATAACACCCCAATTAAACGAGTAAGGGCGCAAGTTTTTGTACCCTTACAAATAAGTATTAATCGAGATTTAACAGTTTTAATGCCGTTTATTCAGAGAATCACTCATCTGAGTTCCTGTATAGTTAGGAACCCATCCTTCTACAGTTGTAAAATAGCGTACCGCTTTAAAATGTAACAATGCCGTAGGACTACACCAATGTTCTACACCTGCGGGAATGTGGAT
This sequence comes from Nodularia sp. (in: cyanobacteria), assembly GCA_007692755.1. Classification (GTDB taxonomy): domain Bacteria; phylum Cyanobacteriota; class Cyanobacteriia; order Cyanobacteriales; family Nostocaceae; genus Nodularia. The sequence goes on from REBL01000155.1 coordinate 41,974, forward strand.
ATAGTCTTGGGACTGAATTAACAGCTGTACCTGATCACCATCGGGTTTGACAAAACCAAAAATCATTTCCCCTGCCAATACGTAAAGGGCTTCAGGAGCAGTATGATGATGGTAGCGGCTATAAGTAGCAATCAAATTCTGTAAATTCGCTGAACCTGGATGCAGATTTAGCAAATCAGACCACAGATAACCATTTTCTTGCAGAAGACATTCAAAAACACCATTATGTAGTTCGGTAATTTGGTGTTTGTCTGCATCATTCAAAACATCCTGTTCTAAAAAATGGGGAAAAAGCAGCGATGTTCCTGGATCATAGTGTTTTAAATGAATCCCAAGAGGCGCGAGTTCTGCCACTATTTCATCTAAATTTACCTTAATTGTGCCGTCGTCTAATAATAGGGTGGGCATGACAAAAATACTAATTAACTATTGCAATTCAGAAGATTATACTTAACTTTAACTCAATAGACCACAATCCCGATAAATATACAGGGGATTATGCTTTGATCATATTTTACAGCTTTTCACCGTCTGGGGAAAACCTCAATATCAGCAGAAATTTGTCGCCAGAATGATGCTTAAGGATACCATGAGGATTTAAGCTAGTACAAGAGAACTAAGAGTATGTGGAATGTCTGACTTAATTTTGTTTTGGCATCGTCGTGATTTACGTATTTCTGATAATACAGGACTAGCTGCGGCTAGAGGGCGGAGTGCAAAAGTGGTGGGTGTGTTTTGCCTAGACCCCCAGATTCTGGAACGGGATGATGTCGCTCCAGCGAGAGTAACATATATGATTGGCTGTTTACAGGCACTGCAACAGAGATATGCCCAAGTAGGTAGCCAGTTGTTAATCCTGCATGGCAATCCAGTACAAGCCATACCAGCTTTAGCGGCGGCTTTAAATGCCAAAGCTGTATTTTGGAATTGGGATGTCGAACCTTATTCTCAAACACGCGATCGCACAATAATTGATATCCTCAAATCACAAGGGATTGAATTTCTGCCCGAAAATTGGGATCAAATTCTCCACTCACCAAACGAGATTCGTACAGGTACTAAAAGTCCTTACACTGTTTACAGCCCCTTCTGGAAAAATTGGAGTAGCAAACCCAAGGCGAAACCAGCAGAAACACTGCAAAATGCCGCAGGTTTAACAGAGGCTGAACAGGAAATTGCTCAACAAGCCGGAGTCATTGCATTACCTTCAGCTAAAGACTTAGGTTTTATCTGGGATGGAGAATTAATTATTGCACCAGGAGAAGCCGCAGCACAAGAAAGATTAGAGGAATTTACTCACAGTGCCATCACTGAATACCAAGAACAGCGTAACTTTCCCGGTGTTGATGGTACATCAAGACTGAGTGCAGCTTTGAAATTTGGTGTAATTGGCATTCGTAAAGTGTGGGAAGCTACTTTAGAGGCGCAAGAATTTAGCCGCAGCGAAGAAACAGCAGCTAGTATCCGCACATGGCAACAGGAATTAGCTTGGCGGGAGTTTTATCAACACGCTATGTATAATTTCCCAGAATTGGCTGAGGGGGCTTATCGTGACACCTTCAAAAACTTTCCTTGGCAAAATAACGCCGAACATTTTCAGGCTTGGTGCGAGGGTAAAACTGGTTATCCTATTGTAGATGCAGCAATGCGTCAGTTAAATGAAATTGGTTGGATGCACAACCGTTGTCGGATGATTGTGGCGAGTTTTTTAACGAAAGATTTAATCATCAATCCCCAATGGGGAGAAAAATACTTTATGCAGAAGTTGATTGATGGTGATTTATCTGCTAATAATGGCGGTTGGCAATGGAGTGCTTCTAGTGGCATGGACCCAAAGCCCTTAAGGATTTTTAACCCTGCTAGTCAAGCCCAAAAATTCGATAGGGAAGGAGAATATATTCGTCAATGGGTATCAGAACTGCGCTCTGTAGATACGGAATATTTAGTCACTGGTAAAATTCCACCTTTGGAGCTTCAAGGTATTGGCTATCCGGCACCGATTGTAGATCATAAAGTACAGCAAGCTTTGTTTAAGCAGATGTATCAGCAGCAAAAAGCTTTCATTAGTTCTGATTCTTGATTCAATTGTTGATTCAAATAAGCATTGACCAATTTCGCCACTTGATCAGAATTTAAACTTCAGGAATAATGTTAAGTATATTTCATATGGATTTGATTTTATACTTTTTCACTTTGAGGCAAATTAGTGTCAATCAGAACTTGTTGAACGCGAATATTTTGCTGAGGTAGAGCCGCGAGACGGATGCCTTCTTTTTCAAACTGTTCCCGAATCATCCGAATCAGGTCTTCATGAACTCCCCAAAATTCTGTTTTTGTTGTCCACCCGTTAGCAGCAACACTAATATAGTAATCTTCAACTTGCCAGACGTTGGTTTTGGGGTGCGGGTCTTGAAGAACTTTTGGGTGAGATTGAATAATTTCTACTAGCAATCGCTCCACACGAGCTAAATCTTCGTCAAACCCAATTCGCAACCAAATTTTAAGTTGGCGGATTTTACCGTGAGATAGGGTTTCAATCGTACCACCCCAGACAACATTGTTGGGAATGGTAAAAATCTGACTGTTGAAGCCGATGATTTTCGTATTCGCCAAAGTAATGGAATCGACATTTCCCCAGATACTATTGACTTTGACCTCATCGCCGACATCGAAGGGCTTATAAAGCATCAGCATTAAGCCACTAGCAAAGTTACTTAGGTTACTTTGAAGCGCAAAGGCTAGGACAAAACTAGCACCCCCAAGCAGGGCTAAAATTGGACCAATGCTGACCTCTAGTGCTGTTAATCCCAGCATAATCCCCATAATCACACCACCACGTCTGACCACCATAATGATGAACTGACGCAACAGCGCAGATACACCAGCACAGTGGAATAGCAAGCGCTGAAGAATTAAACTGAGAATTTGCGAAATGATTATGGAGGTAATCACAATGCTGAGAAATTGACCGAGGTTAGTAGTCCAACGCCAACCACCTTCTCCTGATTGGAACCAACTGATAAACCGAAATCTTAAACCCTGAGTATCTTTCAAGTCCACAGCGAAACTACTGACAGCGTTAATATACTGTTGGTGAGGTTGAGGATCGCCACCTTTACGCTCTAGTTCGTTTAAAATGATTCTCAAGCGATCGACAATTTCCGTTCGTTCTGCTTGCAGGCTGATGACAGTCATCACCAGTTGGTTCTTCAAGTTCGACTCAGCCGCAGTGTTTGTTTGCAACTCTTTTACGGCTATTTCCAGATTTTTGCTTTTTTGATTGAGGCTGTCTGTGTCATGCACAACTTTGACGGGGCCAGCAATTGTTGTCCCACTGTGTCCTGTGATTTTGTTGGTTTCCAAAATAATTGACACTTTGTCGAAGTTCTGAACAGAATCAGTTGGGTCAACTGAGGTTTTATTCGTACCGATAATTAATTCCTTGGCTCTGATGAGTAATTTCTGTGCTACTTCTAATTCTTGGGTTGCTTGTATAAATGTCGGCGATTCCGGTACAGCATCCTTGAAGGCTGCTTGGGCATTTTCAAAGGCGTTGATGGCTTCCTCTAGTGTGTCAATTTTGCGAGTGGCACTTTCGTATGCTAGAGAATTGTTCCTGTTTTCTCTTCTTAATCGCTTGGCTTGAGTAAGTATTTTTTTGGCGTTGTGGAGTTTGCCTACGTCCTGAGCATTGTTGAAGGCATTGCTCAAATCTAGATCATTTTGAACTTCTGTTTTCGATGCGGCTGCTTTCTTGACAGCTGACTGAGCTTTTCTCAGGTTTTCTTGAGCTTCTTCTACCTTTGTTATGGCTTTTTGAGAGTCTGGTGAGTCGAGATGAGAGCGAGATTGATATTCTTTAGCGGCACTGAGGGCTTTCTGGGCTTTTTCTAAGGACTGAACTGCCTCTTGCTGTGTTTTTATGGTTTGATTTTGGCGCTTGATGGCAATTTCAGCATGGCTAATTTTTCTGACTTTTTCTTTGAGTAATAACAGCCATGCTGCTGTTTCATGATCAAGTTCTTCCTGAGTCAGGGGTTTGACTAACAAACGTAGCTCATCAACGGGAATGTCTATATTTGTAGTCGTAATTGCGGCTTGAGCATCCCCACTGGTGATTGCTTTAACTTTTTCAATTCCTGTTTCTTCCGCTTGGACTGTTTGCGATAGCGAAGCGCTGCTGCAAGCAGATCGCCCCAGTGTACCCCATACTGTGACAGCACAAACAATACTCACGAGAAAAATTGCCCGAACTCGATAGTGCATCACGGTCTATTTCTCCTCGCACCCGAAAATTATTTATATACTGTTTTTAATAAAACTTTATAGTTCTAACTCTATATATCAGAAAATTCGCAATTTTGAAAAGTGTATTGATAAAAGTTTACTTTGTATGATCGGGGACTGGGTAAAAAAGCAGAAAGTTCCCAATTTTCGCTGGATAGTCAAGAAAAATAACTGGCATAGCGATCGCATAAATTCCCTATTCACGAATAATGATAGAAGCATCTACCGATACGATTACGGCTTATGCCATCTCCACCTGACCGCCCTTTAAAAATTGAACTCAACTTACCATCCTCCCACCCACAATTACTAGAAGGATTGGATCTATGGTTGCGCTTGGGTTTAATCTCCGATATCCAAGTTAGGCAGCTATGCCGACAGTTTCTGGTCTGTCAAGCGGTATTAATTCCCCGAAATATACCAGAAAATCAGGTATCTGTCACGGTTTCTGAACCTGTAGCAGCTTTTGCATCTAGTAGCCGTAGACAAACTCCCAAAAAACCACCCGAACCCAACTTTCTCACCTCAATGTTGCAATCCTTGGGGGCAGAATTGAGTGTGCGTTGGTTGCTGTTTTTAGGTTTATTTCTGGTTGTGGTTTCCTCTGGCGTACTAGCTGCTAGCCAGTGGGATAGATTTCCGGCTTCGGGACAATATGGCGTTTTATTCGCTTATACCTTAAGTTTCTGGGGGTTTAGCTTTTGGGCGGGTAAACAAGATAATCTCAGGTTAACAGCTCAGACGTTGCTGATTGTCACCCTGTTGTTAATCCCGGTGAACTTTTGGGCAATGGATAGCTTTAAGTTATGGCAGAATCCTTTGGACTGGTTGACAGTGGCGATCGCCTGTCCTACGCTGACATTTATTACAGTTGTACTCTGCAAAAATCGCGCAGTTTTTCACAACTTACCCACTGGGAAATTACCTCTAGTTAATGTTCTGGGGTTAATTTATTTGCATTGGGGTTGGCAAATACCCAGCTTTCCTGTAATTGCCATTTACGTGGCAATGGTAGGTACAAGTATCATTACTATTTATCACAATCGCTATCAACAGCAGCCCCCCACAACGTCAGAAAATCCCAGTGCAGAACCTAATAACTTAGGTATCAGCTTATTCGCTGCTGTAATTATTTATGCGTTAGTAGTTTTATTAATCCGAGCAATTTTTGTCCATGGGGTAGATGTCACTCAGCTAGGGTTAGCCATTGGGATTTGTGGCTGGTTGGCAACTTGGTTAGCACAACACAAGGATTCCTCTTCCCCCTGGCAAACTCTGGGAAGCATTTTTTTGTTCCTTGGTTGGCTAGTAGCAGTAGTAACTCAACCAGCACAAGCAATAGTCGTGAGTGGATTGGCTTTGTTGTCTGTAGGTAATCGCTTACGAAGATATTCTTTCCCGATTGACTTGGCAATATTTTTTACCATTGGTTTACAAGCAGTTTGGCTGGGTTGGCGGTTAGTACCTTTTGAGTTACAAGCAAGAGCGATCGCCATTGGCATTCAACTCACTAACGCTGTCAATGAACCTTGGGCATTATTAAGTGTCGCTTTATTCCCTTATTTAATCTTCATGGTAGTAATTACCGAAAAGCTAAATCGCGCCCAAAAGCCAGAATTAGCTAAATTTGGGGAACTGCTGACGCTGTTATTTGGCACTTTTTTAACCACAATTGGTGCTGTAAATCCCACAGTGCGCTCGCTGAATTTACTCTTTTCGACAATTACTCTCGCCGTCGTCATCAAACGCCGTTCCTCTATCCCCATCCCCTTGGTATATCTGACTCACATCATGGGGGTACTGACAATTGCTTCTACTATTAATTGGCTATTACCAAATCTGGCTTTACACATCTGGGCAGTCATTTTACTCGCTTTGATGGTGGCAGAATGGATATTTAGTTTGGGAGAAGGATTATGGCGAAATAGTGCATGGTACATCGGTTTGGGGCTGGCTACCGTTAGTTTTAGTTTACTGTGGGTAAATGGCGTTGAAAGAGGGTATAACCTAGTTCTTAACCCAGATCCGTGGGGAGTCATTTGGCTAATTACCCCTTTAACTCTCACAGGTTTAGCTAGTCGCACCACTGGACAACGCCGCACGGCAAATACTTTATTAAGTATTTTCGCTGTCAGCATGAATCAGATATTAACTTTAGCACTGCCTGGAACCAGATTAATTAGTCTGGGTGTGGCTACGGCTGTAATGTTTGCAAATACCCGCTATGTCAGACGTAAAGCAACTGCGGTAATTACAGTCGGTTTTGGTTTGAGTTTTATCGGGGCGTTGCTGTGGTCAGGTATACCTGGATTACCTAGAATTAGCATCGCCGGATGGTTGATTGTGGTTGCGATACCTTCGGTCAGCGTAGCTATCGCCATCCTCAGTTTATGGTTAGCGAGAACAGGATTAAGCCGCCGGGGTAACGAGTTAGCGACTATATATGCCGTAGCTTGTGATCGATGGGCGATCGCATTATGTAGCGTCGAACTATTAGGGATGACACTGCACTCAGCGTTGGTTTATGTGTGGATTTTCGACCCCGGAATTTTATATTTAACAGCCACTGCGATCGCTTTAGGGGCAATTTTTTATCGTAGTTGGCATTCACCCACAAATTGGGCATTTTATGGCATCGGTTGGTGTGTGGAATTGATGATTGCTGAGGTACTAGCCTTTGGAGAATATTCATTTATCAAGATTGCAGTTGCTAACATCGCCTTGGGTTTAATCGCCCAACTTTTCGGAGAATGGTGGCGACGACAACACCAATTAGAGAGAATTCCTAGTAGCTTGCATATTTTGCCCTTAATCTATGGTGCATTTAGTGTAGTGCTACGTTTAGATACCTTTACGGCTGCGACTGGTTTATTTTCTTTGGGTGTAGCGTTGATTTTCATTGGCGTAGGGCGACGCAATCAAGCTTTCAAACCCCTGTTGTATTTAGGCATCATTGGCGTATCAATTTCTGCCTATGAACTTTTGTTTTATCAAATGTCCCAAACCAAGGGAGGCGCATTAGGTGATGGCTTAATTGCCATGTCAGCCCTTGGCACTAGCATCATGTATGCTTATCGCATCCTCACTCCCTGGATTCTCAGCTATTTACGCTTAACTCCCCTAGAACTTAAAGGAATCGCCCATCTCCACTGGTTTTGGAGTAGCAGCTTATTAATGGCAGCCATTCCCCTTCCCATGGACATTAACCGTCTCGTGGGGTTAGCCACTGGGGTATTTTTAATTAGATATGCCATCTTTCAAGGAAAGGGAACGTCTGCTACTCCTCGTATCTTTGGCAGAATCACCATAGGAGAATTGTGGGTTTACCTCGGACTTTTAGAGGCAGCTGCTATGCGAATCTATTGGCGGGAAACAGCCGTAGGACAATTTTTAGGTGGTCCCTTAGTGCCTTGGAATGGTGCGATCGCCTGCGTAATTGCCTATTTTCTCTACATCTTACCTTGGGAAAGTTGGGGTTGGTCTAAAAGACCGTGGCAACAAGTTGCGTATATTATCCCAGTGGTAATTATCTGGGAAACCAGAATGCAAGTTTCTCCCATCGCCTTACTCATAGCCGTTGGATTTTATATCTTCTTGGCCAAGGTGAGTGAAAATATGCGTTTTACATATATCAGTGTCGCATTAATTAATTGGGGGTTATTTCGCTGGTTTGATAGTATCAGCCTCACTGATCCTTTATGGTATGTGACAGCCATCGGCTTATCACTATTGTATGTGGCTCAAGTAGATCCTTTATTGAGACTACCAAACTATAAAACAGCTCGTTACAGTTTAGGACTGCTAGGCAGTAGCTTAATTTGTGGATGGGCAATTTTATTTCATCAACAGACACCCTTAATCCCCGGAATCTTCAGTCTAATTGCCATTTTTGCCGGATTAGCTTTGCGAACACGGGCATTTCTCTATATTGGGACAGCGACTTTCTTAATTACCAGTAGCTATCAACTAGTGATTTTCAGCTTCAGCTATCCCTTTTTAAAATGGATTGTCGGCTTACTAGTGGGCATTATTTTGATTTCCGTTGCAGCTAACTTTGAAACTCGCCGGACTCAAATCAATACTCTACTTCGCAGCATCAGTGATGAACTTCAGCAATGGCAATAAATCTTTTGGGGTGGGCATCCTCTGCCCGCCCTTGTGTACGCCGATTTTGTTAATCAAGCATACAACGCCTTCACCCATTCCCATTCTTGCGTTAAACCCTCCCTTAAGGAAACTTGGGGCTGATATCCTAAAATTTGCTGGGCTTTCGAGACATCAGCCGCCGTATGACGCGCATCTCCCATTGCCTTTTCGATGTAGTTCTTTTTAATAGGTTTGCCGACTATTTCTGCCATAGTGTCCAAAACTTCTGCTAAAACTACCCTGCTACCACCGCCAATATTGAAGACTTCACCCACAGCTTGGGGTACAGTGGCGGCAGCTAAATTAGCAGCGATCGCATCACTAACAAAGGTAAAATCTCGCGTTTGCTGTCCATCTCCATAAATAGGAATTGCCTCATCCTGCAATATAGACTTGAAAAATTTATGAAATGCCATATCTGGGCGTTGTCTGGGGCCATAAACTGTAAAGTAGCGTAATGCCACAATCGGGACACCAAAGTTTTTGTGATATAGTCCACACAAACGTTCAGCCGCTAGTTTGGTAATGCCATAGGGAGAAACTGGTTGCGGTGGAATTTTTTCATGGGTGGGTAATGTCTCAGCATCGCCATATACACTAGATGTAGAGGCAAATACTAATCTTTTCAAGTTTTTAGCATCCTTCGCAGCTTCTAACAAAACTTGTGTGGCACTAATATTGCGTTCCGTATAATTACGGAAGCCTTGCCCCCAACTGGCTCTGACTCCAGCTTGTGCCGCTTGATGGTAAACAACCTCAACATCTTGCAGGAGTGTTGGCCAATCTAAATCCTGAATATCTTCTTTAATGAAAGTAAACTGGGGTGAACCGTGTAAATGTGCAATATTTTTATGCTTTAACACTGGATCGTAATAATCGTTCACCTGATCAATCCCGATCACTTCGTTTCCTTGTTGCAGTAATGTTTCCGCCAGGTGAGAGCCAATAAAGCCTGCTGCTCCAGTAACAATAGTTTTAGCCATGTTTCCTATGCTGTTGATATCTTTTTAAAGGTGACTTACAACATTAAACTTGATTAGTTACCAAGTTGTTTGCCATAAATACTCAAAACCTGTATAGCTTTTCCTCGTCTGCTGAGGTACTAATTTATCTGTGTACTCTGTGAGAAGCCGCTAACGCGTCTACATCTGTGTACCGTTCATAATTTACTAACGTTTGCTAACAAACTGAAATCTTCTTGCTTCATCCT
>REBL01000056.1 GCA_007692755.1 Nodularia sp. (in: cyanobacteria)
TCATAGCACAAGTCCCCTAAAGAAGACTCAATAAAAAACTGAGTTTAGTCCACTTCAGTGGACTTTAGCTATTAGCCCGGAACTTAAGTTCCGGGCGGCATAAGAGTGGATATATGTACACCGTAGCCTTGGTAAAGAGAGGGGCTGGGGGTGAGGTTCTATATTTGATTAAATCCCCATTCCTTAACGCCTACGCCAAGGTTTACGTTGATGTGAGGTAGTAGTTGGTGGAGAACTGAGATTCAAGAAAGTGATCAATTTGAGAGTCCGGCGTTGAATTTTCCAATGCCCATTTACTTTGACAACTTCATCCTCATAAGTCCCATTCGCTACATCAATGCTAGTATCCGAAATTTTGTGAGTTGCATGGAGGTAAGAGGACATCTGGGCTTCGTTCCCTTGAACAGAGATATTTAGCGTACCAATCAGGTGTTGAGTAGCCACATAGCCATTACTTTGGAAGACTGAAGCCGCGAAATCTGCCCATGCATCTGTTCCTATTAGAGTTTGACTAGCGCCATCAGGAAAAACTGCGGTGATAACTGCATCAGGAGTAAAACAATCTTGATAAATATTCTTTCCTTCTAAAACATTTCCACTACCAATAGCGTCAGTCCCCAGGGCGTAACAGGTTGTTAATTTTTGAAGTTCTAATTGCGCGTTAGGTTGACTGGCATTTGCTGGCTCAAACCTACCCCCAATCAGCAAGACAAAAGTAATTGCTAGGGCGATTATGGTGACACGATGCCACAAAATTGAGGTCAACTTTGAAAATGTTCGCCTGTGTTCTCTTCTTGTGTTCATGAAATAAGTTCCGGATTTTTACTATAGTTTGCGTCTTGCACTTTGACTTGAACTAAAACATCAGCAAGTTTTAGCGCATAAAAATGGACTAATCTGCCTTGACCTCAATTCACAATTTTATTTTCCAGAAAAATAATATCGCGAGTGCAAAACTTGCATATTGAATTGTTTATAACAGGTATAGAAGTAATTTGTAACTGTTAAATACCACGAATTTATTATAAAGTTTTGATTTTTTCGCCAACGATTTATAGGATGGCTACGTGTAGATGATAAACTTATAGAGGAATAGAAATAATAAATTCCGTTCCTTCTCCTAAAACTGATTCACAAATAAAACTACCATTATGCTTTTCTTCTATAATTTTTTGACTGATAGATAATCCTAATCCTGTGCCTTGTCCGACAGGTTTAGTCGTAAATAAATGGTCAAAAATACATGATTTAACTTCTTCTGTCATGCCGTGGCCGTTATCTCTTATTTTAATAATTACATTTTGATGATTTTCAGATAATTGAGTTTTAATCGTGATTATTTGTGTAGGTTTAGCTTGATTTTCGGCATAAGTAGAACCAGTAACGGCTTCATCTAAAGCGTCTATAGCATTTGCTAATATATTCATAAATACCTGATTCAATTGTCCTAAATAGCATTTTATTTTGGGAATAGTTCCATAATTTTTAATGATTTCGATAGCCGGACGATGATGATTAGCTTTGAGACGATGTTGTAAAATCAACAGAGTGCTATCAATGCCTTCGTGAATATTGGCTGATAATTTAGATGTAGTATCAGCACGAGAAAAAGTCCGCAGAGAAGTGCTAATGTTGCGGATGCGTTGTGTACTCAATTTCATACTATCAATGATTTTGGGTAAATCTGTGAGCAGATAATTTATATCTATTTCTTCAGCTTTTTCGGTAATTTCTGCCCCAGGATTGGGAAATTTTTCTTGGTACATTTCTAGATAATTGATTAAATCAGTTACCGCATCTTTGGCTTGTCCGATACTACCTGAAATAAACCCAACAGGGTTATTAATTTCGTGTGCTACCCCGGCAATTAGATTTCCCAAAGAAGACATTTTTTCACTTTGCATAAGTTGAATTTGTGTCGCTTGTAAATCTTTGAGAGATTGTTCTAATTGTCGAGTTTTATCTTTTTCTCTGGCATATAAGCAGGCATTTTCTATGGCAATTGCCATTTGAGAAACTAAAATTTTTAATACTTCTACTCTTTCTGGAATGAAGGCTCCTGTTGTTAACTGATTTTCTAAGTAAATAATACCTGTAAGCTGTGATTGATAAATAATCGGTAAACAAAAAATTGATTTAGAGTTATATTTTTGAATATAGCTATCAAAATTAAATGTTTCAGCAACCGTCGCATCATTTAAAACAATAGTTTTCTGCGTTCGCAAAACATAATTGACCACGGAAAGAGGTAACTCTTGGTAGGTTTCAATAGGGATAGATTGTAAAACGATGACTTCATCATCAAAAGCAGTACCAGAGGCTTCTAGATATAGTTGATTATCTTTAAATAGAAATAATAATGCTTTCTGTGCGGCAGCATTTTGGAGTAAAATTTTGATTAACTTGCTTAAGAGATTTTCTAAAACAATTTCATTAGTAATCGCTTGGGAAAACTTGATAAATGTCTGAAAATCTAGAACATCGCTAAAACCACTGCTGGTAGTAGTTTTAGTCGCAGTATGAGTCACATTTGGCTCTAAGCTAGAAATTTCCGTATTGCTTGTTTGTTTGACGATGAAAGGATACTTGGATTCTAAATGTTTAACTTTAGCGATCGCACCCCAACGAATATATGTATAATATGCTTTGGTTATATAAGTTTGATGAATTAATTCTTTGCCCAAAGCTTGATAAAACACTCCGGCTAACTCATAAGCCAAGGCTTCCTCTTGGAGATAACCATTTTCCTGTGATTGAGAAATGGCATTTTCATAGTATTCCATTGCGTCCAGTTTTTCGCCCAAAACTCGATATCTTTCCGCCTCCACAAGATAAAATTTGTGTAAGTGATTCATGGGGGCGTGAGTCGCCCAGAGTTGCATTTTTTGCTGATTAGCTGCGACTTTTTCCAGAATAGACTTTTGCTCAGACTCTTGAGCATGACCATAAAGAGCTAGTTGGGCTAAAGAATCATAGAAATAAAACAGAGGTACAACAAATAGCCCTGTAACTCCACCTAACGATTTTTCTGCCATCCCCGCATTTTCTACGGCTTGAGAATACTCTCCAAATAAATAAGAAAGCATAAGTTTATTCACAAATAAGTGATTAATGGTATAAAGGTCATTATATTTTTGGTGAATTGGTAGCATAGTTTGCTCATTATATGCATCTCCCAATAAACAGCAGACATTTTCCGGATGAGTTTTTAAATTTATAACTGTTTGTAAATAGATTTGATTCCAAGTTAAGGCTACTTGTTGTTTAATTTTTTTGAGTGAATCACAGTAAGCTATCAGTTCCTTTTCTAAACCCCAGATTTCTTTACCTAGCCAAAATGAATGATAAGGATAAATATAACCACAATAGCCAGCGTATTCTAAATCTCCGGTTTCCAAACCGCAAGCGTAGCCAGTTTTAGATGTTAAGAATGTCTCTCTAATATGTTCTTTCCAATGCAGAACATGGGCGCTAATCACTGTGAGAATTTTAGCTTTAAGTTCTGTGGAGTTGAATTGTGATACTAAACTGAAAGCCAATTTACCAAATTCATAGCCAGAATCAATTTTTCCTTGAACTCCGCACAGAATTAAGGCGTAGAGACTGTAACCATAAGCAGATACGGCGGTATTTCCATATGTTAAAGATAAATTGACCATTTCACAAGCAATAATTGGCATCATTGCCGGAGCAGTTTGAAAAGCCGCAGGGAGAACTCCCATTAAAATTTTCATTGCTGCTATCTTGTTAGAGTCAGTCATTAATGGTAAGTTAATTAAATCTGCTATCACTTTCCCTTCTAAATCAGTAGCAATGTCATCCATGCCTTGCTGAATATCGGCAGATGTGGGCTGATGGGGAAAATTTATCCCTAACAATTGCAGAATTGATAGTGCAGTCTCGATAGCTTCTAGTTGTTGACTCTGGACTATATGAGCTATAATTTTGACTTCGTAAACTTTGACTTTATCTAATAAAGTTTTTGCTTGTTGCAGCACCACTTCAGCCAATTGCTGCATCTGCTCAAAGTTACCATTGAGATAAGCTACCTCCGCGGCTCCATCATATAAACCGATGGTTAATTTATATTCAGTTTGCCAAGCATCTGCACTTAAAAGTTCTATCCCAGTTTCCAAGTATTTCAGCGCCGCTTCGTAAGCTGTGGAAACTTTGGCTTTACATCCAGCAATTAAATTCAGTCTGGCTAATTCAGTTTTTTCAGATTGCTCAATCAGGGAAATAATCCCGATATTTAACTGATTAACAATATCAAAAATATTGCTTTCTATTTCCTCCTGGGGTGTATTTTGTAAAAGTAACTGGCCGATTTTAAAATGCGTCAGTTTTTTCCGAGATTCCGGAATCAACGAATAAGCAGCTTGTTGTACTCTGTCATGTAAAAATTTATAACCTACCCGCGAACTATCGAAATTTAAATTAATTGCTTCTGCTTGATTAAAGACTAAAGGAATGCGGTAAGCCTCGCTTAAAGGCAAGATTAACCCCGCTTGCAAAGCTGAATACAAATCATTTGCGGTCACAGAAGGCGATTGTTCATGAATGATGGATAAAACATCTAGACTAAAACTATCACCCACACAAGCGGCTAACTTTAAAACATTTTGGGTGACTATTGGTAGCTTCTCTAACCGACTAGCAACCAGTTCAACTACGTTTTTATCGGTAATGCCAATTGCTTGAATTTTTGCTAAACTCCATTGCCATTGAGCAGCCTTAAAGTCAAACTTTAAGAGTTTTTCTTGATAAAGTACCTGAAGTAGTTGTGTGATAAAGAATGGATTACCACCTGTTTTATTAAAAATTAATTCAGCGAATTCAATCAGGTTTTCATAATTTTCTATAGCATTTATAGCAGTATATTCAATAGAATAACTTGCTTGTAGAGTTTCCGTAATTAATTCAGTCACATTTTCTAAATCTAAAGATGACAAGGCAATATTATTAACGACTGCACCAGTATCTTTAATATCTTTTATCGTTTGAATTAATGGATGTGCCGCACTGACTTCATTATCTCGATATGCCCCAATTAATAATAGATATTTGCTGTTAACATCAGTCATTAATATTTGGACTAAATTTAATGTAGCAGAATCTGCCCATTGCAAATCGTCTAAAAATATAACTAAAGGGTGTTCTTTTTGAGTAAAGACTTTAATAAACTGTTCAAAAACACGATGGAAACGATTTTGTGATTCTGTTGCTGCAAGTTGAGGCACTTCTGGCTGTTTGCCGATAATTAATTCCACTTCTGGAATCACATCAATAATAACTTGTCCATTGCTTCCTAATGCTGCCAATATTTTATCGCGCCATGCTGCTATTTTTTGATTATTCTCTGTTAATAAGCAACGCATTAAGTAAGCAAAAGCGTGAATTAAAGGAGCATAGGGAACATTTCGTTTTAATTGGTCAAATTTACCAGAAACAAAATAACCTTGTTGGCGAGTAATTGGTTTATTAATCTCATTGACCAGCGCTGATTTCCCAATACCCGAATAACCGGAAACTAGCATGATTTCGCTACTTCCAGATGTAACATTTTCAAATGCGGCTAAAAGTTCTTTAATTTGTTGGTCACGTCCATATAATTTTTGTGGGATTAATAGCTGACTTAATAGGTCTAAACGTCCAGGAACAAAGTTAGTAATTTCACTAGGATTTTCTAAATGGTGAAGACATAACTCTAAGTCTGCTAATAATCCTGTAGCACTTTGATATCTATCTTCTGCATTTTTTGCCATCAACTTAATCACAATAGCTGAGATATTCGCAGGTATTTGTCGATTTAATGACTGCGGGTTGACTGGCGGAATAGCAATATGGCTATAAACTATTTCTAAGGGGTCTTGGCTAAAAAATGGTAATTTCCTAGTCAGCATTTCATATAAAGTCACACCCAGAGAATAAAAATCACTACGATAATCCAGAATTCGATTCATTCTCCCGGTTTGTTCCGGAGACATATAAGCAAGTGTACCTTCAACGCAGTTGGGGTTAGTAAATTGGGGATTTTCTTTATTGAGCCGGGAAGCTATACCAAAGTCAGTTAGTTTAACAAGACCTGTTTGGAAATTTATAATAATATTACTGGGCTTAATATCTTTATGAATAATCTGGTTCTTATGCAAATAATCTAAAGCCTGGGTTATTTGAATAGCAATATTTAAATAGTTAACTAAATTGAGGTTTTTTACTTGTATTATTTCTGCCAAAGACTCACCCCCAAAATCTTCTAGCAATAATCCCACGCGATTATCGAATGTTTCCAGACTGATGGCTTTAACTATATTGGGATGTTCTAAACCTTCCTGAATCTGATACTCATTTTTCAGGCGGGTAAAGGCTTCTAGGGTAGGATATTCATTTTTCAGAACTTTGAGAATAACTGGCTGTTGCGTGTTTGGTATTTGTGTTTGATAGATAATAGTTTGGATTCCTTCGTGGAGAGTGGAGTTTATTTGGTATCCAGTCAGGTTTGACATTGCTTTTTGACTATAAATTTACAAAAACCCCTCTTCCACTGCGGAAAGGGGGTGATAGTTTAATTATTCCCAATAGCAGGACATTATTATCATTGCATGGCGATCGCACCTAGCCCTGGGATCAATACGCTTCAGTTCAGGGTATATGGGAGTGAGTCCATTTTAATGGAGTGATATCTTTCCCCAGTCGTCTAAAGACGACTTTCGCTATCAGATGGGGGTTTTAACCTCCGGCTTTCTTTCTTTCGCTATCAGATGGGGGTTTGAACCCCCGGCGGGTTATGGCGACTTTACCCCAGATTAATTAACCAAAAGTTGAGCTATTCCACCCCCACATTGCACCTTTAGCATCAGCAAATTCTATATAAATCCGATTTTCAGGTACACCCAAACTTTGGTTAATCTGTTGACAAAAGTCCTGACTCATGGATTTGGTCTGGTCTGGCTTCATTGTGCCAATACTTTTAATTTCAACATAGCAAACGGGGTCTGTAGTCCCTGCAAAAGTCATAGAAATACCCGGTTCAAAAGCTGTCATTACATAAGATTCAGGTTTACCCAGATGTTTGGCTAATTTGCTGGATAAACTCTTCAGCATTGTCTCAACATCGGCTTTTTCGGGCGCAGATACAGAAGTTTGGACTTTAATTAAAGGCATAGTTTTGGATTAAAATTTTGGTTTTTGTTGATATTATTCAGTGTATCGAACCCATTCCCCGCTCCCTAATGATGCGATGAGCGAAATATATGGTTATGTTCTGGATGATATAAACGCGATCGCCCTTTTGCTGGAGAAAGTGCTGGACTAATGAGGTAAAGTGTGGTACGAACTAAGTTTTCTTCATGGGTAAAGTTTGCCATTTGGTTCAGGGGGACAACCATAATTTTTTCATCAGGCCAGCCGATGCGATAACAAATCGCTATTGGGGTTTCGGCTGGGTAGTGTTCTAAGAGTTTCCCTTGGGCGTTTTCAATGTGACGCGCACTCAGATAAAGACAAAGACTAGCCTGATGTGCGGCGAGGGTGGCTAATTCTTCTGTTGGCGGTACTTGCGTCCGTCCACTGATGCGGGTGAGAATGATGGTTTGAACTAAACCGGGAACAGTTAATTCAATTTTGAGTTTGGCGGCTGCGGCTTGAAAAGCGCTAATACCTGGGATGACTTCAAAGGGAATATTGGCCTCGGCTAAGAGTTGCATTTGCTCATGGACAGCGCTATAAAGACTGGGGTCACCAGAATGGAGGCGAATTATAGATTTATGCGATCGCACCCGTTCCACCATTAGCCCTATAATCTCCTCTAAAGTCTTATTTGCCGTGGGAATAATTTCTGCATCTGGTCGGCATAAATGCAAAATCTCTTCTGGGATTAAAGAGTCAGCAAATAAAATTACATCCGCAACAGCCAGCAGTTTCTGGGCTTTAACTGTTAATAAATCTGGATCTCCTGGGCCTGCGCCCACAATGTAAACTGCTGAAGGCACAATATCTAGATTGTTTTTCATACTAATTTTTGTAAAATTTTTCAGTAATTTCCCATAAATATAAATTTTCAACCCATGTTTTTGAGGATTCTTTTCGGTAACGTTCCGGATACAGCCTCTATTTCCAGTAGAGATGAATGGTAGATGCACCCTGGTTAAGCCCTAGAGAATACTCTGGGGCATTTTTTATTTTTGGGGTCTCCCCTTCATCCCCTCATTCCTTCATCCCCTCATTCCTTCATCCCCTCTCGGTTGCGAAACCACGTCGGGTAAAGGGCGTTTCAGGAAGTAAAGCCAAGCTAACCCAGCTAATCCCACAAGAATGCCGATTAAACTCACAACTTGGGCGATGCGAAGCGGCCCCAGCATTAAGCTATCAATGCGAAATCCTTCAATCCACAACCGACCGCAGCTGTAAGCTACCAAGTAAGTTAAAAATATCGTACCTACTCGCAAGCGCGGCTGGCCAGATAAACCCCGAAAAAATAAAGTGATTAGCAAGGCGAATACAATTAAATTCCACAGCGATTCATACAGGAATGTGGGATGGAAGTATTCAAAATTCGCTAAATCTGGAGGACGGTTTTGGAGTGGAATATATAGCTTCCAAGGTAAATCAGTGGGACGACCAAAGGCTTCGGAGTTAAAGAAATTTCCCCAACGTCCAATTGCTTGCCCTAAAATCAGCGAAGGCGCGACCAAATCAGTCAGTTGCCAAAAAGATACCTGATTGACTTTGGCAAAAATTAAAGCGGCTAAAGTACCGCCAATAATCGCCCCGTGAATGGCAATTCCTCCTTGCCAAATAGCGATGATGCGTTCTGGGCGCTGGGAGTATTCTGACCATTCAAAGAAAACATAATACAGTCGGGCTGCGGGAATCGCCCCAATCACTAGCCAAATGGATAAATCACTGATTAACTCTGGGTTAACATGACGGCGCTTTGCCAGATACTGGGAAAGACTAACACCGATTAATACTGCTGTGGCAATTAACAAGCCATACCAGCGAATACTTATTGGCCCTATCTCTACGATAACTGGGCCTGGGGAGGTGAATTGAAACGCTAAAGGCAAAGCGGAAATATCCAAAACCATGCAAAACTACCTATTTAATTACATTTTTAAGCGTTATGGCAATTAAAGCAAATTTTGCTTCGAGTGGGGATAGGGAATGGGGATTTAACCTCGCATGACTAATACAGCACGGCGTAAACAAAACAACCATTTGACTTTTGACCCTTCTCTGCGAGACACTACGTGGTAAGTGCAGCTATGCCGTAGGCTTTACGACTTCGCTCAGAGTAAACTTTTGACTTTTGACTTCCGCGCAGCGGTACTAATGCCCTATACTTACTGAAGTAGCTTTGGTGCATTAAAAATTTTGTGATTGCTATATACCCCGGCAGCTTTGACCCGATCACTTTAGGTCACCTTGATATCATACAGCGTGGTAGTCGGCTGTTTGACCAGGTGATTGTTGCTGTACTGCGAAATCCTCACAAAATACCTCTGTTTACTGTGCAGGAAAGATTAAATCAGATTCGCCGCACTACTAAACATCTCTCAAATGTGGAAGTAGACGGTTTTGACGGTCTGACTGTGAACTATGCCCAGAAACGACAAGCACAGGTTTTATTACGGGGTTTACGGGCAATTTCTGACTTTGAAGTAGAGCTGCAAATGGCTCATACTAATAACACTCTTTCAACTGAAATAGAAACAGTTTTTTTAGCCACATCAAATGAGTATAGTTTTTTAAGTAGTAGTGTGGTAAAAGAGATTGCAAGGTTTGGCGGATCTGTTGATCATCTTGTTCCCCAACAAATTGCCCTAGATATATACAAATGCTACAACCACACCTCTCCAATGGACAACCCAATGACAACGGAAGCTACCCCCCTAGCGAAGAGTATCCCAACGGAACGGGAAGCGTAGATATTCTCCAGGAACTCAATCGCTTAGAGGATTTAATTCTCTATGGTTTTCGTGTTCCTCTGATTGGACGCACTCTAGTAGATGAAGATAAGCTAATTGAACAGATCGACTACATTCGGATTTCGTTACCAGCGATTTTTCAGCAAGCAGCTATTGTCTTGCAACAAAAAGAAGAGGTTTTGCTGGAGGCTGAGGAGTATGGACAGCAAGTTATTGAGATAGCTCAAGCTAAAAGAGCGCAAATTTTAGCCGAAAGTGATATCATCAGGCAGGTGGAACAAGAATCTGAACAGTTGCGGCGACAAGTTCAGCAGGAGTGTGAGGCAATGATGCAAGCAACTCTGACTGAAATTGATCAAAAGCGGCGGATGTGCCAAGAAGAATTGGATGAATTGCGACAAACTGCGATCGCTCAAGCTCACGGTATTGAAAATGGTGCTGATGAATACGCTGATAATGTCCTGGAAGGTATCGAGCAAGACCTGAAGGATATGTTGCGTATTATTACGAATGGACGGCAGCAATTACGACATGATGGCTCACCACAACGTAATTCACATTCTCCTAAGAAGAAATAATTTGTTACCTTGCTGAGACGCGAGATATCGCGTCTGGACAAAAAATTTCTGTTTATAAGGATGAAAATTAACTGGTGCTTTTTGTTTATGATCTTGTGTTTACTATATTAGACTAAACGGTTTAGTTTAATAATGATTACAGCAGTTTTCACGCATTTAGACCACACTCTTGATTCCTCTGGTGCGTGTTAGCGTAGCCCGAAAAATGTAGTTCATTTACCCGAAAATCGCTGTAAGGAAAATAAACTCTTTCTCACAATATTTTGGGAATATCTAAGTAGGGCTGTAAAATAGGGATCTTGTTTTGTTAAATAAAAAAATGTAATACCAATTTCAGAGAATTTGTTAACAGATTCAAAAGGTGGAAACCCAAATTCAATCTGGCTTTGTAATTACAAATTATTAACGAACTGGTATTACATATTTATCGGTTTCTCAAGCTCTGTATTTATTAAATATTTATGCTTTGAGGAATTTTTGAAGGCAACAAATATCTGTAAGAAACAAGCCTTTGGCTATCTTCTATGAGAATTTCTTTTTCAATGTCATCTAGGTTTACCTTGAATTTGTCGAAAGCTATTTTAACTTTTTCATTCTGCAAAAATGAGTCAGAGTAATCGCCTAGTTTCGTATAATAGACTGAGCCAAGCAAATACAGGACTTGTATTTGCAGTTGAGCTTGCTTTAACGATGGTAGTAAACCCATAAAATTTTGCGGCTGTTGGGGTTTTGTGGGTGCAGGGGAATAGCAACCTAAAGGAAATGCTGGTGCGTAGGACATCAAGCCACTTTGCGGAAAGTTAACAGCAGCGTGTTGAACACTAGCTGTAAAGATAATTGTAGAAATGGCATCGACTAGATATGTTAAACTTTTAATCCGACCGTCACCTTTTTCACCAATATGGCAGTGTCCTTTATAGAACAACTCTTGCGCCCAATCTTGTAGTTGTTCGTCTGTTTCTACAGATTGATTCCGGTAAAACAGGCCTAAGTAATCCTCAACCCACTGATGAATAGCATCCCAAACCCTTTGCCCATCA
Organism: Nodularia sp. (in: cyanobacteria); assembly: GCA_007692755.1. GTDB lineage: Bacteria > Cyanobacteriota > Cyanobacteriia > Cyanobacteriales > Nostocaceae > Nodularia. The sequence continues at coordinate 11,548 of REBL01000056.1, forward strand.
TCTCTGTAAGGATAAATTGGTAGCTGTTTAGAATTATTAACACCGCGTTTTTCTAAAGTCCGCGGGAAGGCAACGTCATTAAAGTTAGCTAAGTGTCTCAGAGTTTCGTCTATAACTAGCTGGCTGTTACTCTTAAGAGTCCCACTTAATAGCGAGTCTATAGAACCTTCTGGTGCTAATAATGTTGTATATGCGCCATAATTAATCAATATAGTCCCTTCTAAATGAGGTTTCAATAAAAGTCTGACAAAGTGATCTGGCTGAAAGCAGCGATTAGTTGCAAGAACAAAAGGCTCAATAAATAAGTGCGTCTGAGCTAAGTGAGAAATCAGCTCGTGATAATTACTGTCTGCCATTTGCAAGACAGTTTTAGCTGTCATCCAGTTTTCTCCATCTAGAGGAGTAAATATAGGGTTTTCATCTCCTGGAGTCTGTTGACAACGAATTGCTATCGGCAGCAAATTCTGATCTTGAGAATTATCTGGTGGGACGGCAAATAGAGCTACTGGAGCATATATATACTTTTGTCCACCAAAACTACCATTTTCTAGTTTTTCTAGCTTAGAATAGTCTGCTAGATAAAGTCGCCCTTCTTGTAGTGCTGCCTCTAAAGAATCCTGAGGGACAATCTTTTGATATTTTTCTTTGCTAATTGGCAGGCGAGAATCAATTTCTTTGATTTGCTTGAGCATCACTGGATTTGAACCAGCTACTTGCATATAAGCAAAAACATCATCTTGTTGGAAATTAGTTAAAGTTGCTGGCTTTACCTTTAACGGGTCAATTAACTTTTCGTAATCTTGTAGAGTAGGATTAGGAGTAGCACTTCTCAGACTTTCAGTAGAAACAGTTTGCTTTTTAATTAATTCTCTTCCTAAAAATCTAGCAATTTCTTCGAGATTTCTATATAGTTCTTCGTCAGGTTGTTCAATTTCGTTAGTGCTGAAAGAAATTACTAATCCTGACTGTGAAAATTTGCTTACACAAGCCTCTATTTCTCGGTCAATCTTATCAAGATTATTTTCAAATTCACTGAAAGCGCTTTCCAATTGGATGTCAGTTACATTTTTAGGACGTACTTCTAACTGTTCGTCACAGTTGCCTATTCTTAATGCTGATTTTAAATTCAAAACAGCATTAGTTAAATCTTTTTTTCCCTTGGCAGCTTTGATTTGTGTATTAATTGACTCTAAGGAATTAATTTCATGATCATTTGAAACTGATTCATTGCTTAAATTATAAATTTTTTCTTTCTTCGTCAAAACACTGATAACACCGAGTAATAAACTCAACCATTGTTCATCAGGTAGTTCATTTTCTTTAGGTAGTTTAGGAAATCCTAGTATGCCTTTTTCCACCTTGGTCATAGCTAGAGGATCTAGAACTGTATGGCCATATTCATATTTATTAGATATCAGGAATTTACGGGCGAGAGGAAACCGCGCTAAAAATTTTACAAAACGGTATATAGTTTCAATAAGTTGAATAAGTTCCTGCGTCAAAAAAGGCATCTCGTTACTCCTGACAAAACTGTTGTTGTCATGTGCTGCGCGCTAATTCTATAATGCTTGACTTGACAATTAAATAATTCAGTTAAATTCAGGACTTGAAAAAATCAGCCAATTCAGTTAAATTCAGGTATTCAAAATTCTCAGGACTCGCACATGAATAACTTGTCTGAAAGGTTGACAATAGATATAAGGCTCATTGGGTAATAAAAAGTACTGGTTCAATAAGTGAATCTATTCAAGCCAAGTTCGATTTCCTTTCCCTTCACTTGAGCCACAATTTTGCATCCCCCTTGTTTAACACCTACCCATTAACGCAAATCAGCACCAGACTACAAGGTGTAGGTGAAATCATTTACCAACATTCCCGGAACCAAACTTCCTCCCAGTTGGCGACTTTCATAGGTTCCGACTTCGGGGATAAATTCCTGAAAATTGGTAAATTCTATGAGATTTTCTCCCCAGAAGCGATAGAGACTTTCGTCAAAGCGTAAATTTTCTATGGGGGCGACAATTTCACCGTTTTCTACCCAAAAGCAAGCATAACGGGTCATACCTGTAATTCTACCAGTGGGGCGATCGCTCCAGTTCAAATAATGTAAGTTCGATATATATAGTCCTGTATCTAAACTCGCCAAAATTTGCTCAAAGCCTAAATTTCCCGGACTGACTTCAGGCGCACGTAAAGTTTCCGAACTATTAGCACCATTAGCAGTTTTGCCATATTCCTTCGCCGTGCGAGAATTAACCAGAGTATTAACTAAAATTCCTTTTTCAATTAAAGGTAATTCCGGGGCTACCATTTCTCCCAATTGATTAAATCGTGGCACAAACCCCTGTTGAAAGTTTTCCTTTAAACTAAACTGGGGCGAAAGTTGTTTTTCTTGGCGTGATAGCATCGCCAAAGCACTGTTTCCTTGTTGTAAATCCGCTTCACTCACAGCAGACCAAGAAAGCATACCTAATAAATCTGCCACAGCCGCCGGTGCGAAATAAGTTTTATACTGTCCTCGTGTTAATTGTTTAGCAGGACGGGAAAGTAATTGCAGTTGAGTTTTCGCTGCGTTAATCTTGGCAATATAAGCGGTTTCGTCCCAATTACTCCCGGCAAATATACCTTTAACAGCTTGTCCACAGTTATCAAACAAAGAATAATCTAAAGTAAAAGTATCAGTTGCAAACCAGTGTTTTTGACCCTGAGAATCACCATAGGCTTTAATTACGACTCCACCCGCATACATCCCAGTAAAATCTAATTCAGCCACCAGTTCTAATAAAGTTGGTACTACTGATTCTGCTGCTAATAGTTGCCCTGAATTTACTTCTCGACTGGTATTATTTCCTGATGGTAAAACTAAATAGGGATCAATCGGTAATAGTTTCAGTTCTTCGCGCAGTTCGAGTAAAGCTGTGTATGCTGTTTGCCAATCTTTATCCCAATTTCCGGTAAAAGGAAAGGAGCGAAAACTGCTGCGTTGGTCTTCCATTAAGGTTAGTTCTATAGAACCATCAGCAACTAAACCTGTTTGTCTCACTTTCGCATGATTGAAACGGGTAAATTGGCTTTGTTCACTGCTGAGTCTAACGGTAAATTCTTCAGTTGCGGTTTTTTTAATTAGTAGGGTTTCAATGAGTTGATTAAAAGTGATTTCTAAGGTAGATAATTCGACAAGTTTCATAATGGAGAATGGGGATAAATAATTATATCTCTCTTGTAGAGACGCGATTCATCGCGTCTTATTCTTGCTGGTAGAATCATCGCGTCTTCCTTCTAAGTCTCGGAAACCTAACCCCCCTAGCCCCCTTCCCTACGAGGGAATGGGGGTTTAAAAGCCTCTCTCCCTGTGGGGGAGAGGTTTGGAGAGGGGTTTCTAGTATACTTTGCGACTTTTCAAACATTTTTTTAGACGCGATAAATCGCGTCTCTACAAGCCGCCAAAAACTTCGACGTTGGCAAATACACAAACTGGTGAACCATGTCCTACCCAAATGGCTTGATTGGGTTCGCCTTTGCCACACATGGCTGTACCATACATCTGCCAGTTGTCTGTGTTTCCTACTTGGCTGAGGCTATGCCAAAATTCTGGGGTTGTGGCACGATAGTTGGGATTTCTCAGGGTTTTGGTGAGTTTACCGTTTTCAATTAATTTGGCGTATTCACAACCAAACTGAAATTTATAACGACGGTCATCTATTGACCAAGACCGATTCGATTCCATGTACACGCCGTGTTCGATTCCGCCAATCATTTCTTCTACGGTGGCGGTTCCTGGTTCTAAGTTTAAATTGGCCATGCGGTCAATGGGGGGACGATTCCATGAGGATGCACGGGCGCAAGCTACACCGGATATCCCGGCTCTGGCTTGGCTTTCTAAGCTGCCTAACCCTCTTTGTAATACTCCATCTTTAATCACATACTCTCGTGTCGCCACTGCGCCTGTGTCATCAAATCCGTAGCTGGCAAATTGACCTGCTACTGTGGGGTCAAAGGTGATGTTCATCAGGGGCGAACCATAGGCGAGGTTGCCAAAGTCACTTTTGTTCACAAAGCTACCGCCGGCGTAGTTGCGCTCATCTCCTAAAATTCGGTCAATTTCTAGGGGATGTCCGACGCTTTCGTGAATTTGTAGCATCATTTGGTCTGGTGCTAAAACTAAATTGGTGCGGGTATTGGGGCATTCCTCGGCTGTTAAAAGTTCTATGGCTTGTTCCCCAACTTCCTGGACTCGCGGCCATAATTCATCTTGTTTTAATAGTTCCCATCCACCTTGATAGCAGTGGGCTTGCCAACCATTATTACTGCGTTGTTGGACTATGCCACCATCTTGTGCGATCGCACCATAATGAGTTCCCAAAGATACAATCTTTTGATAGACCTCTGAGCCGTTGCTGCTGACAAACCAAGTTTCTCTCTCGGTGGTGCTGGCGCTGGCTGAGGTTTGCACTATTTTGTCATCAACTTTCATGGTTTGGCAGACACGCACCAATAAATTGTTGATTTCTCCAGGGCTGAGTGTATCGAATGACTGTGAAAATGGAGATTTATATTCACCTACAACTTTGGGGCGTTGACTTTCGGCAAAGGGATATATCCACCATTTCCTAGCTGCTAGGGCTTGTTTATAGGCTGTGTGGGCTGCTGCTTGTAGTGATGACAATTCTAGGGAGTTTGTGGCTGCATAACCGAGACAGCCATTGACTAAAACTTCTAGCATCGCCCCCATTGTGGCGGATTTGCCGTTGATTTGGGGTAAGCCATCCCGAACATGACGAGTAGAGGAATTTTTCTTAACGGCTCTAATTCCAATCCAATCAGCCGGAATATCGAAAGTAGCGATCGCTTGTGTAAGTTCAGACCACATATATATTAAAATTAATCAGACAAACAGGATAACAAAACTTGAATATGACTACTTTTAAATAGTAGTCTATTGACATTTTAAATTTATTCCTATAGTGTACTACATTGTACTGATTTCCACAGAAGAAATAATACAAAATATCAAAAAACTATGAATAATGTATTTCACATTTTCACGGCAGCAGCCTTGGTTGTTAGTTTTGTCACAATAGAGCCATCCTCTGCCAAAGAAAAAGATACTTCTTTATTAGTTAATCATACTAGCTCAACGGCTAGGGATAAATTTAAAATAGCACAAGGTACAACTCCACGAGTGATTCGGCTTCGTTTAGCAGATGATGGTGTTTCTGTCGGAAGTCTTTTGGCTTGGGGGCCTATTGGGTTAATTCAAAGAAGAGCAACCGATTGGGTACGCTTAGAAATCCGTGGTAATCAGGTAAAAGTAATACACACAACCAGAACTACTAATTGGTTAACTCAGTTTTCTAATTGGTGGGATCATCCAGTGAGAAAACTGGCTTTCAAACCAGATTCTTGTGACGTAGACAGCGAACAAAACCAAGGTAGCTCAAATACAGAAACTCAACTTAGAGAGATAAAAAGACTGTACGAATCTGAATTAATCACAGAGAAACAGTATCAAGAATTACAGCAAAAAATTATCAGTCAAGTCGTTACTGGCTCAAATCAATCTACTGCAACGGCAGTCAATTGTGTCGTATCAGGCGAAGATGGTCAAATAGAGCTTGAAGATATCAGCTTATTAAGTAAAGGAACATTTCAAATTGAATATTTAGAAAGTGATGAATGGAGATACGCCGCTTTTAGAGTTCCAGAAAAAGCATACGAGTAGATTTACGCAGACAAGGGCTGGCATTGGCTTGAGTGTAGTCCTGCCAGCCCCACAAGGTTTATCATATTAAAATGTGTAACTGAATTTACTTCCAAACTTAAAAGCTAAATTAACTTTCTGTCCTTTGAGAGACACCATCGGATATATTATCTGAATCTGATGTTGGTTGATTCTCAGAAGTTAGAGCAATTTTGTAATTAGCGGATTTCTCTTCATTCAACAATTTTGGCTGTAAATAAAGATTTTCCAAGAGTACGGCAACCCCAGCTACCCAAGGCGGGACAATCACAGCCCCAATGATGCCTAAAACTTGTGTTCCGCCTAGTACGGCTAAAAGCTGATATAAAGGACGGACTCGGACTGAAGAACCTACCAGCAGGGGATCAAGTACATAGGTTTCCAAATTTTGGATCATCACAAATAACAGCAATACCCACAGAAAAGTTAAACCACTTTGGGGAATTGCCACGATTAACGCTGGAATTGCCCCTAATACTGGCCCAACAAAGGGAATTAAATTTGTAAATCCAGCAATTACACCCAGGGCTAAGGCAAATTCTGATAGTCCCAAAATCCTCAAGCCTACGGTGATGACTACACCTAAAATTGCGGAAACTAAAACTCGCCCTTGAATATAACCCCCCATGCGGCGAGAAATAGGCATAACTTGATCAGCTAGACGTTCATCCCACGGTTGGGGAAACAGACTCACCAGACCTTTAATGATGTTTTTACTTCCAGCCACCATATAGGCGGACATGACCAAGGCTAAAATCAGATTGACTACGCCGCCAATAAAGCCACGAGTGAAGCCGAAGGAACGCACAACTAGCTGCTGACTGGAACGAAATAACCAATTTGTCAGGGATTGGAGGTCAAAAAATTCTTCTACTGATTCGATTTGAGTGATTCCCAATCGCAAGGCTAGATTTTCGACCGCAATCAACAAATTATCTAAATAAATTGGCAATCTACTAGCTAATCGCTGAATTTGCTCCGAAACAGATGGCCCAATGATTAAACCTGCGCCAATTAATCCAGAAATTAAGCTGACGTAGACGACAATCACGCCTAGCCAACGGGGAAGACGCAATTTTTCGGCGGCGTTTACTAATGGTGCGATCGCTGCTGCCAATACTACCGCTATCATTAAAGTTAATATTAAGCTCCGTAATTGCCACAGTAAGACTACGAGAAAGAAAACGGCGACAATTAGCAAGAGGTCAGTGAAGGAAATAGACTTGCGCTGGTTATTGGTCATTTGTTATTGGTCATTAGTCATTAGTCATTGGTCATTGGTCATTGGTCATTAGTCATTAGTCATT
>REBL01000105.1 GCA_007692755.1 Nodularia sp. (in: cyanobacteria)
TTAAGTGCTGAGTGCTGAGAGCTTGATCATGAGTCTCTATATTTATGGTTTCTGAGCAAAGAACCACACTAGGCACAGAGAACACTGAGAAGTCAGGAACAGAGAGCTTTTTTACATTCCCTCAGCCTATCATCCCATCATCTATTCAATTTGAATAGAAGTCGGTGCAGATCCAGAGGGCGGTAAACTAATTAACGGTTTACGGAATTGAGCATACAAGCGATCGCGCCAAGTAAAGAAGAGTTCATAATTGGGATTATCCGCCAATCCTGGTACACCTTTACCTCTGAGGCTGGCTGGTAAATCGAGATAAGGGCCTTCGGGGAACTTCAGCAATATTGATAAACTCGCCACTGCTAAGTCAGCTAAGGTTGGCTCATCTCCAGTTAAATATGGACTATCCGCTAATATTAGTGTCAGTGATTCTAAGTCTTGTTTCAAGTCCGCGATCGCTGATTTGATCACATCAGGGCTGTAACCTACCCCAAAACCCAAAACAGTCAGCACATCACTGGGTACACCAGCCACAAAAGTTTTGAAAATATCCGGTGTGGAATTCGGTAATAAAGACTTGCGGAAATTTTGGTCTTGACTAATAGCCGAAAACAGCGCCTTTCTCCCTTTAACACCTATAGACTCATCCGCCCATTCTTCCATCAATAAACATAAACCCCGTTGTTTAGGATCTTGAGGTATGAGTGGTCGCCCAGGATATTCTAAATCTAAATATTTAGCAATTTCCGTAGAATCAACAATATATCTACTGCCGTCTTTTAAAACTGGCACTTGTTTTTGTCCAGTCAGCCGGAATAAATCTACTTGTCCCATTCCCGGTGTAACTTCTATTTTACGGTAATCTAGCCCTTTATAATCTAGAATTAACCGCACTTTTTCTGAGTAGTGAGATAATTCCCATTGGTATAATTCTAGCATAATCTATACTTTTAACAGGTTAATTGAACAATGCTCTTATTGTATCTTTACTTCAAGTAATTTTCCTGAGAAATTCAGCATTTCATCTCAAAATCTTGAGATAAAATAGGTAATTTTTTCGCTAATTCTAGTTTATTACGTTATTTTCCTGAAAAACTCATTTTCTGCATGACTATATTATTAAATAAACCCAGTTCATGGAAAACCCAGTGCATGGATAAATATACACAAGTGACGTTATTTTGTGATTGAGGTATTCAAAAACATAAAAACTAACCGTACATAGCACTCTTCAGCAATAATCTAGATGCTGAATTTAGATATTTTGCATAGCGAAGTGTTATAAATCTTTATGTGACCTATAAAACTGAAAGACAAACAAAATTTATGAACGCAAATTACAGCAAATTGTTGACCAAGTTGGCAGGCGTAGTAGGGTTAGCGAGCGTTAGTCTTCTGACCACTTTACCATCTGGAGCCAATGAAGTAAGCAATAATTTAGTAGCACAGGCAGGTAGTGGAGTCCTAAATCCTCGACCCAGTATTTTCAATGAGCCTCCCTATAACCGTGGTACTCGGTCTACCCCTCCCACTCCTGATACACCACGCACCCCCAGAGTCACACCCCCCACAACTCCTCCAGGAGCAGGGACACCTGGAACTGAAAATCAAACTTTGTTATCATTGGCAGAGTCTAGCCCTAACTTTAAAACCTTAACCGCAGCTTTAAAAGCAGCCGGATTGACAGACACTTTGCAAGGTCAAAATAACTTAACGGTTTTTGCTCCCACTGATGCTGCATTTGCCAAATTACCGCAAGATGCTGTGAGAGATTTGTTAAAGCCAGAGAATAAAGAAATTTTGCTGAAGCTATTAACATACCATGTTGTCAGCGGTACAGTTTTATCCACTGATTTGTCATCTGGCGACGTGCAAAGCCTTGAAGGCGGTGCAATCAGCGTTACAGTCAGTCCTAATGGCGTAATGGTAAATGATGCCAACGTAGTTCAGGCAGATATTAAAGGTAGTAATGGTGTAATACACGCGATTGATCAGGTGATTTTGCCCCCTGACTTGTAGGTTTCAAGCAGAGGTACAATCATTATCGCAATTACACGCAGTCGGGCAGTCCGTGTATGCTTGTGGACGGATCTAAACGGGGAGATTTGAGTATTTTATATTCAGGTTTCTAGGGAGGACGGATGAAGCAAGAATCCTCATGCCTTTAGGCTGAGGAGTGTCAATGAAGTACACATCTTAATATTCTCAATCTTGTGGGGTGGGCAAGCATATGGCTACGCTCACACCAAGTCCTTCTCGCCCTTGTGTACCGTTCGGCTGACGCTCACGGCAGCCTGACTAATATCCTAGCTAGGATAAAGTCCCATTCAGATGTGAAATCTGGGCGGGATTTTTTTTTGTGATCTCATGCTGAAATATCTACCAAAAGGGGGTGGACTTGGGAACAGAAGTAGCAGTTAGCTTAACATAACTTTTTATAACAGTTTTTTGAACTTTTCCCCTGTTATTGAAAATTATGTGTCACAATCATGATGAGAATTAATTCGGCGACAGCGTTTGTTTTTAGTATTGACAGGCTTTTTCCTTGTGGTATTTACAGACTTCTCTCCGAAATCTAAATCTCTACATCTTTGCGATTTTGGAGACTATCAATGTCAATTTATATAGGCAATCTTTCTTACGACGTTACCCAAGACGCTCTAAGTGGTGTTTTTGCAGAATACGGCACTGTAAGACGGGTTCAAATACCTACTGACCGTGAAACAGGTCGTGTACGTGGTTTCGCTTTTGTTGAAATGGGTTCAGATGCTGAAGAAACAGCAGCCATTGAAGCTCTCGATGGTGCTGAATGGATGGGACGCGACCTGAAAGTTAATAAAGCTAAACCCAAGGAAGACAGAGGCGGTTCCTTTGGTGGTAACCGGGGTGGTGGCTCTCGTGACCGCTACTAACAAGTAGGAAGCAGGCTCGCCGTGAGCATAGCCGAAAGGGAGCTTAATTGAAAAATATTTAACTTCGTTGCCTTGACAATGGAGTTAAATATCTCCCCCACACCCTCACGTCTTGATAAATTTGTATTCCCAGGTCTGAAAACCGGGAATTAAATAACTAAGCTCCGAACATGGCCTCAGCCTCGTTCGGAGCTTTTCACTTTTTACATAACCATGAGTTGTAAAAGCTTAGATGAATTTAGAGGATACCCCAAAAGTGGAGGAAACCTTGACCAGAGAACACTTCCAATAGAATAGCGGATAAGAAACCAATCATCGCAAAACGACCGTTCCAGTTTTCGCTCTGGGAAGTGAATCCCCAACGTAAAGCATTAGGGTCGCTTGCAGCTGCATTCTTGGTATCTGGCATAATTAATATTCCTAGTTTTTATGTGGCAAAAATTGCGGGTTATGTAAACTAATGTAACAGATGTTTACGAAAATGCAAGACAAAAACCCAACATTAATTGAAGTAATTACCGTATACGGTCGCCAGTTCCATTAACTACCCGCGTGTATAACGATGTTTCACACCCCTGGGGAAATATTCTGAATCACCCATTGGGGCTAATGTGACTTGTGGCGTTTGATATTCTGGGGAAACATAGTTAGCAAATTCGCTGTTGAGGCGCAACAATTGCGAAAGAATCGACGCTGTTATGGCTTGTCGCTTGTCTTCACTACTTTCTACCCCTGGCGCTAATTCCACAACTATCGATAAAAACCGGTTCTGGTCTGCATCTTCTTTCACCTGTAACACGAATTTCCCCGTTACCCATTGGGGAATTCTGCCTTGTTCTAATCCCACTGTGACATTTTCGGGATAAATATTCGCGCCAAAGTAGGACACTATAAAGTTAGACCGTCCGAAAACATAGACAAAAGGTAATGGATGAATTCCTCTCGGTAACTGCTGAGTTTGAGAACGCAAATTTTCCACAGGGTCAAATCCCCACTCAGCCAAGAACTCAAGCATGGTATCGTAACCAATGATCCCACCAGTATCCATGATGTTATAGCGGATTAAAGGAATGCCATTATCTCCAGAAAAGAGCAATGTGCTATCCTCAACCTCAAATAAGCGACTGTTGGGATCGTATTGTACCAATGTGGGTAAGCGAGATTCCCCAAATAAAGCTTTGGCTGCATCGGGATTTTCTGCCAAGAAACGACGAATGCAGATACTCAAGGGTGTTTCATTGCCCAACACACCTGCGTCCGCAGTACCGTAAAGTGATGCAGAGTCGTAACAGGGATTTTGCGCCCCAACTCTCTGACCCACCAAACTCCGCCATTCTTCACTGAATACTTCTCCCGCCATGACTAATTTAATCTGATATTGCTGCCACTCCACACCATCAGCAAGACCAGTATCAATCACATCTTTGAGAAATGGCGGATATCCTAGTAATACTACTTGATCAAAAGCTCCACCTATTTCCTGTACAATACGCAAAATCTCTGCTTTATGATTACCGGGGGTAATTACAGTCAACGGATACCCTTTACTGGCAAGATAACGACAGCAATTGGTGGTGAACATTCCACCTACCCAAGTGCCTAATGAGAAACAAATTACAGCTAAGGTACGTCTACTATCTGCATAAAAACTATCATGAAAAATCTGTTCAAATCGTGTAGCAATTTGCAGTTCATCAGTAAAGAAACGCGGCCAAAATGTGGGTTTACCTGTGGAACCGGAGGAAGTCGCTATCATATCGCAGGCTTCTAATTTGCCATAGCGGCACAATTGGGCTAAAGGATAACGCGATATATAATTTTCTTTGTTAATTACGGGTAATTTCTGAAAATCCTCAAATGTATGGATAGCCGTGGAATCAATTTTTTGTGCTGCTAAAAAAGCTTTGTAAGCAGGTACATTAGTAGCTACATCGTTAAATAAATTTAAGGCTGTTGATGGGCTGGAAAGATTGAGATGTTGTTGTAGTAGTGTTTCTAAGGGAGTAGACACAAAATCTTCAAATGCCTTAATAGCTCGCGTTCTTTGTGATTTGTCGTTCATGACGTTTATCGTTACTTGTTGCCAGTATTTTAGCCATTATCGGATTTATGCAAACTTTTGATTCGGCAAATATCGGGACGATAACCGTAACTGCAACTGCATCATTTGTAGTAAGTTAATAAAACCTTAGTTGAGCCTTAAGCATCATGCAGGTATATTGCAGTAAACAACACGGAAACATCGGTGGTAACCGTTTTTGTATCCACTGTGGTGAGCCTTTACCTCTGGTTTTTGGGCAGGTTGTAGACAATCGTTATCACATCATCCGGCAATTAGGTCAAGGCGGTTTTGGCCGCACTTATTTGGCGGAGGATAACCATAAAGCCCAGCAAACCTGTGTGCTGAAGGAATTTGCGCCCCAAGTGCAAGCACAGCAGGATATAGAAAAAGCTAAAGAATTATTTGAGCGCGAAGCCAGTGTTCTCAAAACACTCCAACATCCCCAAATTCCCCGTTTTCACGCGTCGCTACAAGTACAGATAGGCAGTAAAGATTTTTTCTTTTTAGTGCAAGATTTTATAGATGGTAATAATTATGACCAATTGTTAGAGGAGCGCCAAAGTCAAGGAAAAGCTTTTAGTGAAGATGAAGTAGTAAATATACTGAAAAATATTTTACCTGTGTTGTCTTATATTCATTCGCGAGATGTGGTTCACCGTGATATTTCTCCTGATAATTTGATTTGGCGGCGTTCTGATCAGATGCCGATGCTGATTGACTTTGGGGGTGTGAAACAATTGCCGGCTGCTCAAGGTTTTTGGTTTACTCATTTGGGTGTGAATAATACTTTATTGGGTAAAAAGGGGTACGCGCCAGAAGAGCAGCTACGGCAGGGTAAAGTATTTTTTAATAGCGATTTATATTCTTTGGCGGTTACAGTTTTAGTGTTGCTTACAGGTAAGGAACCGCAAAAACTCTACGATAGCTATGAGGGGATTTGGTACTGGGAAAAGGAAATCAAAGTCAGTAATAAATTAGAATCTGTGTTAAAAAAGATGCTGGCTTATAAACCGAGCGATCGCTATGAAAGAGCCGAGCAAATCCTCCCAGAATTACCCTCTGCCATTAGCAGCAAACCCCAGAATACATACATTACCAAGCTGAAGACAATGGTGGTTGCGCCTGGACGAAAACGCGTCAATACTCTTGCCAGTAAATTCCACAGTAAAACCCAAGCCATTAATCAAACTATTACCATGCCAGTTTGGCTGCGCCCTTTTGCAGTGAGTCTTGGGGGAACAGCTTTAGTTGTTTTGACTGGCGCAGGTACTTGGGCAGTGGTAAATTCAATCATTCGTAGCGTCGCTTCCATTAGCGTACCCACAATTTCGCTACCTTCAATCCCTAGTTTTCCCAATCCTATCGGTAGGCCAGTTAGTGACAAAGGTTCTAATGATATCAGCCAAATTTTACGCCGCCGCCAACAGCTAGAAATACCGTCAGAATTTTTTATCCAGTTTGTCGATAATTTATTTTATGCTCAAAAACCAGAATTAAATGGACGCAGCCTCACTGCTGGGGAAGCAGACGCAGCATTAAGAAATGAATGGGCTGGTGTTGCTGGGGATTTATTAAATCGAATAGAACAGGCTAATCTCAGTACAGCAGCTCGTCGGCAACTGGGACGCTATAGTTCACAAAATGAGAGAATTTGGAGAGAACAAGCAAGAGCAGGACAATGGAGGAATTATACAATTAACCAACTCAACCAAGATACAAATGAAAAATTTGACCGGTTGTTTCCAGAACAAGAGCGTGGGAAACTGAATCAGCAAACTTTCGGTCAACTTTGGTATGCGATCGCAGCTGATCAAGTCAGTAAGGTACAAATTAAATAATCAATACTTCCTTAATGGTAAAATCCCTGAGATTTATCTGTGGGGTACATCCAAAATCCAAAATCTCAAATCCAAAATTCTATGACTTATAACTTATGTATATAAATAATATTATTCAACCGGGTCTAACTTTAAGCGATCGCTATGTAATTGTTCGTCAAATTGGTCAAGGTGGTTTTGGACGCACTTATTTAGCCCAAGACATTAACCGCTTTCGTGAACTTTGTGTTTTAAAGGAATTTTCGCCTCAAGTTCAAACTGACTATGTTGTCCAAAAAGCCGAAGAATTATTTGAGCGCGAAGCCAGTGTTCTCTACAAGCTGCAACATCCCCAAATTCCCCGCTTTCGGGAACTGCTACGAATTAAGTTAGAAGGCAAAGAATACCTGTTTTTGGTGCAGGATTATGTGGAAGGGCAAGCTTACAGCTCTTTATTAGATGCGCGGAAACAGCAAGGGTTACGTTTTACTGAGCCTGAAGTGCGGCAATTGTTACTACAAATGCTGCCAGTGCTGGATTATATCCACTCCATCGGGGTAATTCATCGGGATATTTCCCCAGATAATTTAATGCTTCGCACCATCGACCAATTACCAGTCTTAATTGATTTTGGCGGTGTAAAACAGGTAGCAGCTGCGGTGGCTTCGGAATATTACCAACCCGAACAAAATTCATCTCGCCCATCACCAACTCTACTAGGTAAAGTAGGATTCGCACCGCCCGAACAGATGCAAACAGGTTTGGTGTCTACTAACAGTGACTTGTATGCTTTGGCTGTGACCATGCTAGTGTTATTGACGGGCAAACAACCACAAGAACTGATTGATAATTATAATCTGACTTGGCAATGGCGACGAGACATTAGTCTCAATCCGGCTTTGGGACAGATATTAGATAAAATGCTGTCTTCGAGACCAAGCGATCGCTATCAATCAGCGCGTCACGTATTGCAAGCCCTCAACTCGCCGCCACCAGCCAGTTATCCCCCAACTCAATATCCCAGCGCCCCGCCACCAACAGCTGCCACAGTTGCTGTTTCGCCACCTGCGCCACCTCGTCCATCTCCCGTCCCATCTCCCTCCTATCCCTCATCCCCTCAGCCGACATCCTGGTTGACACCAGTAACAGGCTTGGTAGCACTACTCATAGTTGCTGGTACAGCTGGAGGAATTTGGTGGGGAGTCAGTAGTGGCGATCGCGATCCTGGAGAAGTTCAACCCACACCCACCCCCACAGTTGACCAACCCACTGATTCCTCAAATAAATTTTCCGCAGCAGAACGACAGCGTAAGCAAAGATTAGAAAATCGCCGTCAACAATTGGGTATTGATTCTCGCTTTTACATCAATGTGGTAAATCAAAAATTTTGGGACAATAACCCCAGTTTACAAGGAAACACTCTCAGCGAAGACCCGAAAGATGAAAGTTTGCGCGCAGAATGGGATGAAACAGCCGCCCAATTACTAGAAAAACTGGCTCCATTGAGTAGTAGGGCGCGCCAGCAATTGGGAACTTACACAGCATCAGAACGCGAACGGTGGCGAGTTGAAGTTAACAAAATCAATGTTAGTACTACTGCCTTATATGATTTAGGTGACGCTGCCTTTTTCAACAAATTTCCAGAACAGCAAGGTAAAGATTTTCTCAATCAACCCATTGGACAAGTTTGGCACGGGTTTGTCAGCGATAAACTCAATGCTATTGTTTCTGGCACAGCTTTTGAACGAATTACCTTTGATCCAGGTGCTACTAGCAGAACAATCAGGGGGAATTTGCAACCTGCTGTTCACCCAGCTGGGGGTAAAATTTTCATTGCTAACCTGGCACAAAATCAATTGATGTCAGTGAAGCTACAAGCCAGTTCTCAAATTTTGCTATCAGTATACTCTCCCTCTGGTAAATTCAAAATTTTAGAAGATTCTACAGAACGGGATCTATCAACTAAATTACCAGAATCGGGATTTTATGAGTTTGTGATTGCTTCCACAGCATCAGAACCACTCAGTTATCAACTCAGCATTGCGGCGGAAACTCCTACCCCGGAACCTACGCCTACGCCTACGCCTACGCCTACGCCTACGCCTACGCCGACACCCACACCAGAACCCACACCCACACCTACCCCAGAACCCACACCTACGCCTACGCCGACACCCACACCTACCCCAGAACCCACACCTACACCCACACCTCCTGAAATTGAGTCCAACTGAAGTGAATTGCAGAGGTTCACAGACGCATAGAAGAGGAGTTGAGAAGATAGTGAGATGCAAAATGAACTACGCACACAGCCTGCTATGAAGAACCCAATAAAATCTGTATTAGTGGTGGTGAGATTTTAGCGATAGCGAATCAAGAGCAACAGTTGTTAGCTAATGCTAATAGCTACACTTTGGATTTGAAAAATTTTCGTTGGACTCGCGTGATATCATCAGATGGAGCAAAGTATAAATAGCGACAATTGTTTCCAGAATTTGATCAGCGATCGCATAGGACTTCACGCTATACTTTTACCCGATACGTGGATATTCTTTAATCATTGACAGCAAAGGGTGACATCTGATGAGCCGGACTATTTCTGAATTTATCGAAGAGAATTTTTTACATTTTAACGCCGCCGCCCTGGTTGATGCAGCTAAAGCATACAAAGCCCATCTTGAGGATAACGGCAAGATGATGATTACTCTGGCTGGAGCCATGAGTACAGCCGAATTGGGTATATCTTTAGCAGAAATGATTCGCCAGGATAAGGTGCAGATTATTTCCTGTACCGGGGCGAATCTGGAAGAGGATATTATGAATTTGGTAGCCCACAATCATTATAAGCGTGTCCCCAACTATCGAGACTTAAACCCCGAAGATGAATGGCAACTTCTGGAACAGGGTTTTAATCGAGTAACTGATACTTGCATTCCAGAAGAAGAGGCTTTTCGGAGAATACAGAAGCACATTTTCCAACAATGGAAAGAAGCAAATGACAAAGGGGAAAGATATTTTCCTCATGAGTTTATGTATAAAATGCTTCTGTCTGGTGATATGGAACAATATTATCAAATAGACCCCAAAAATAGCTGGATGCTGGCTGCTGCACAGAAAGGATTGCCAATTGTTTGTCCTGGTTGGGAAGATTCCACAATGGGCAATATTTTTGCTTCCTACTGCATGAAAAAAGAACTTCAACCCAGCACAATGAAGTCGGGAATTGAATATATGATGTGGCTGGCGGATTGGTATAAAGAAAATTCTGCTGGTAGAGGGATAGGATTTTTCCAAATTGGTGGGGGAATTGCGGGAGATTTCCCTATTTGCGTTGTCCCGATGCTTTATCAAGATTTGGAAATGACTGATATTCCATTTTGGACTTATTTTTGTCAAATTTCAGATTCCACTACCAGCTATGGTTCTTATTCTGGGGCAGTACCGAATGAGAAAATAACTTGGGGTAAGTTAGATAAAAACACACCGCGTTTTGTTGTAGAGTCTGATGCGAGTATAGTGGCTCCTTTAATGTTTGCCTATATTCTGGAACAATAATTTAGAATTTACCCCCTGTACAAATTTCTTATTTTGTGAATTAACGAAAATGGGTCATTTCAGGCTTTCATCAATTATCCCTTGATCAATAGCAATCACCTAAAAAGTGTGTGAACATCAAGGTTTAATGCCTGAAATCCATACCCCTATTTGGTTCTTGGATCTGGAGGGAAGAAAAGTGGGAATAATTAAACGCAGATGGACGCAGATAAACGCAGATAATTGTGTACTTTATTAGATTAGGAAATGCTATATAGTTAAGTCCCAAGATAATATTCATGCCCAGAAAAATTCGAGAGTTGAAAGCTCAGGTTGCGCGTGAAGGATTCATGTACTTACCCAAGCGTGGCAGGCAAGGGCAGCCATGAGCGTTGGCGGCATCCTCTGCTGAAAAAAACACTGACAATCCCCGGCAAGGATGGAGATGATGTTCCACTCTACCTAGAAAAACAACTAGACAAGTTACTCACTGAACTAGAAGTGTTAAAAGACGAGGATGAAGATTCATGAGTCGGTATAGCATGATTATTCAATGGTCTGATGAAGATCAGCTTTTCCTGGTTACAATCCCAGAGTTTTCTGATTTAGTTGTGATGCCTTGTACTCACGGAAAAACTCGTGAAGAAGCAATTCACAACGGTGAAGAAGTTATTCAAATGTACTTAGAAGCTTGGCAAGCAGAAGGTGAGCCTATCCCTGAACCCGTAACGCTTCAAGTTGCCTTAAGTGGGTGAATTGCAATTGATGTTCCACTACAAGCAATTATCGAGAGAAGTGACAAATGATTATTAATCCTGAAAATGTCCCCAGTCGGACAGATTCGACTTATCCCGATAAATTTAAATCTGTTGTGTTCGGGAGAGCGAAACAGGCGTTAGGAAATGCGGCTGGATTAAAAAATTTTGGTGTAAATTTAGTTACACTCGCACCGGGAAGTTGTTCTGCTCTGCGACATTGGCACACCCAACAAGACGAGTTTATTTACATCATAGAAGGTGAAGTTACCCTAGTTACTGATACGGGAGCGCAAATCCTCACACCGGGAATGATGGCAGGTTTTCCAGCGGGTGAGGAAGATGGACACCAATTAGTGAATCGCTCCAATAATGTGGAGGTGGTTTATTTAGAAATTGGCGATAGAACTCCCGACGATGAAGTGTACTATCCAGACAATGACTTAATTGCTAAACCCGGTGCTGATGGACAGACCATATTCACACACAAAGACGGTACTTTGCATGAAAGTTAACAATGACCAGCCATCAAAGTTTCAGACTGATCACTGTTAACTGTTAACTGTTAACTGCTTAAGCTTCGTCTAAAGCCGCAATTCCAGGTAATGTCTTACCTTCTAGCAACTCCAAACTAGCGCCACCACCAGTAGAGATGTGGCTCATTTGGTCAGCTAAACCAACTTTTTCCACAGCCGCTACTGAGTCACCACCACCGATGATTGTGGTTGTACCAGTTTTGCTGATTTCTGCCAAAGTATGCGCGATCGCTTCTGTCCCGGCGGCAAATTTATCAAACTCAAACACACCCATTGGGCCGTTCCAAATTACGGTTTTGCAGTCAGCCAAAGCTTCTTGGAACACTTTGATCGAATCGGGGCCAATATCCAAACCCATGCCATCAGCAGGAATATTTTCAATGCTGACAGTTGTCGCATTAGCATCGGGCGCAAACTTATCGGCTGAGACAATATCTGTGGGTAACAGCAAAGCTACTCCACGTTCTTTGGCTTTAGCTTCCAAAGTCTTGGCTAGTTCTAGTTTGTCTTCTTCTACCAAAGACTTACCAACACTCAAACCACGGGCTTTGTAGAAGGTGAAAATCATCCCACCGCCAATGATTAGCTTGTCGCACTTCTCTAGCAGAGTTTCAATTACACCAATTTTGCTGGAAACTTTGGAACCGCCAATAATCGCTACCAAAGGACGTTGGGGATTTTCAATCGCGTTTTGCAGATACTGCAATTCCTTCTCGATCAAATATCCACCCACAGATGGACTCAAGTAGTGAGTCACACCTTCAGTAGAAGCATGGGCGCGGTGTGCTGTCCCAAAAGCATCATTTACATAAAAATCAGCATTGGCTGCCAGTTTCTTGGCAAATTCTGGGTCGTTCTTCTCTTCTTCTTTGTAAAAACGGACATTTTCTAACAGCAGAACTTGTCCATTTTGTAAAGCACCGACTTGGGCAGTAACTGCATCGCCGATACAGTCATCAGTTTTCACCACTTCTTGACCAAGCAATTCCGAGAGACGTTTAGCCACTGGGGTCAAACGCAACTTATCATCCACACCCTTGGGACGACCAAAATGGCTGGTTAAAATTACCTTAGCTCCCTTCTGCATCAAATCTTTGATGGTGGGCAGTGCAGCGCGAATCCGAGTATCGTCTGTGATGTTACCTTTGTCATCCAGAGGCACGTTAAAGTCAACTCGGACTAAGGCACGTTTCCCTGAAATTTCAGCCGCAGACAAATTTGCTAAAGTTTTTTTGGACATAGATAGACTCTCCTGATTGCCTTTTTGTTATTGTTTTGAAAGTAGAACCATCAAGATTTTACCGGAGTCAGGGGTGCTAAAAGAGCGATATGTTCAAAACAGTACTATTTCCAATTGATCAAAGCCGGGAAGCGCGGGAAGCTGCGGACGTAGTGACCAACGTTGTACAGAAGTATGGCAGTCGCTTGGTGTTGCTGTCTGTGGTGGAGGAACCGCCCGCAGATGCACCGAGTCCAGACCCAATGGTGTCGTCAGAAGTTGTGTCTAAATTGCTGGAAAATGCCCAAGCTTTGTTTTCACAGCAAGGAGTTCAATCTGAGATTCTGGAAAGACAGGGCAAACCAGCCTTTACTATCTGCGATGTTGCTGATGACATTGGGGCAGATTTAATTATCATGGGCTGTAGAGGGTTAGGTTTGACTGAAGAGGGCGCAAATGATAGTGTTACCACGCGTGTAATTAACCTTTCTCCTTGCCCAGTTATGGTTGTGCCATAAATCAGTGAACAGTCAACAGTGAACAGTTATCAGGCGGTAGGGGCGGGTTTACAGATATGATCAAACATCCCTCTTGTGATGAATAAACCTGCCCTGATGGGGATTTCGACTCACCACTAGCGCTTACCAGCAATTGCTGTGGTGTTTCCGCAGGGATTTAACTGATAACTGATAACTGATCACTGATTCGTAACATCCCTCCATGTTCACAGGTGACACAGTTCGGTTATCCGGCTACTTATAAGCAACGGAGGCAGGGTTTTTAGCGTCACTATAGATATAGTTAGTCAGATTGAGGGGGCTTCTTTTTTTTAAACAAAACACTTTTGCATTATAATTGTAAGATTTGTCTAAGATACTTTACTATCCGCTTGATTTGTCTTAATATAGAATAAGTAGAACTCATATCGACTTCATATTTTACAGTTGCCAACTGCGACTGAGGATAAAAAGAATTTTTGCAATTAACCGAGAGTGCTTCTAAGAGATTCAAGAATTTAGGAAGGTAGAGGAACCTATATTAGGGATGCATCTTCAACTTCCATACGCGGTGTATGAATTGATTTCTTTTGGTAGCGCCCTATGTTCCGTGATATGTGTACTACCTTTCTAGACCAGATTTTAGTTATTAAAGATCCGTCGTGTTTACGGAGTAGAGGACAACGCACCAATGGCTATTGTTAACACCAAAACTGAAAATCAGAATACCAAGTTCACGGCTGATATGGTAAGAACCTATCTGCGCGAAATTGGTCGTGTACCGTTGCTAACTCGAGATGAAGAGATAATTTTTGGTAAGCAAGTACAACAAATGATGACGCTTCTGGATGCTAAACAAGCTTTAGCGAAGGAGCAAGACCATGAACCAAGTTTACCAGAATGGGCTGCCCATGTTGACCTACCGGAAACAGAGGTCACACAGACTGTGGCTCAAGGTAAACGAGCCAAGCAAAAAATGATTGAAGCGAACCTGCGCTTGGTGGTAGCGATCGCGAAGAAATATCAAAAGCGCAACATGGAGTTTTTGGATTTGATCCAAGAAGGAACTCTGGGTTTAGAAAGAGGTGTGGAGAAATTTGATCCCACAAGGGGTTATAAGTTTTCCACCTATGCGTACTGGTGGATTCGCCAAGCAATTACCCGCGCGATCGCTCAACAAGGCCGCACCATTCGTTTACCAATTCATATCACCGAGAAACTGAACAAAATCAAGAAAGTGCAGCGAGAACTGGCTCAAAAGTTTGGGCGATCGCCGACACCGAGCGAAATTGCTCAAGAGTTAGAACTAGAGCCGATGCAGATTCGCGAGTACCTGAATATGGCTCGTCAACCAGTTTCCTTAGACGTGAAAGTCGGCGATAACCAGGATACTGAATTGCAAGAAATGCTCGAAGATGAAGGTCCATCTCCAGAGTATTACACCACCCAAGAATTCTTGCGTCAAGACCTGAATAACTTGTTGGCAGAACTCACCCCGCAACAACGACAAGTTTTAGCCCTGCGCTTTGGTTTAGAAGATGGTAACGAAATGTCTTTAGCCAAAGTGGGTGAACGCTTAAATCTTAGCCGTGAGCGCGTTCGCCAGCTAGAACATCAAGCTCTTGCTCATTTGCGCCGTCGTCGCGCCAATGTTAAAGAGTACGTTGCTAGCTAAAAGCAGATCGCTTTCGGTGACGCGCCTCCTGAAATCAGGAGGCGATTTTTTTGTTTGTGGCTATTTCTCAAAATATCCGCACTAATTCGGAATAGGGATATTTACTGTTGTAGCTTATTATGTTCATAGCTGAAAATCTAAAATGGCAGAGTTATTGAATTTCATCGTTCAATGGGATCAATCTGTCCGAAGAAGTATGAATGGCTTAAATCATATTATTTTGCAAGTAAAGTCCAAAATTACATAAAAACTTCAGTTTTCAGATGTTGTTATTCTAGACAATAGAAATATAGATAAAACTTTTGATGGAACCTTGAATAATAGGTATTTGGTTATACTTTAAGTAAGTTGCAGAAGAAACAGTTAAATTTTTTACAGGAGAAATCGGGTGCTTAACAATATTACTAAATTTTTGACTGCGCTTCAGTTGAGACTTCCCATTCTTGGCTTACTGCTGGCACTAGGCGTTGTAGGTGAACAAACTAAACCAGTCTGGAGTAACCAAATACAAATAGGATCTGGGGTGATGGAAGTAGATGCCAATTTTGCCGAATCCAGTGATCAAGCGCCTGTTTTATCTCGTCTGAGACAAGTTAGAGAACAAAGGAATCTGATTCGGAGAATTGTGGCTGAGAGTCAAAATAGAAAAAATTCTCAACAGTCGCAACTTGACACCTCAAACACTGACAATACTCAAATTCAATCGCGATCTAGATTTGTGTCTTCTAGCAAATTATTGCATAGTATCAGAAGCACACCTGAAGCTTACTCCCTATTTACTCGCACTCCGGGATCTGCAAGCACAAATTTCCCCAAAAAAGATGGGACTTATCTTTATGGCGAATCGCCAAAAGCTAATCAAATTGGGCAAGCGTATGTACTCTTTGAAAAGCGCCAAGGTAAAATAACGGGTGCGTTATATATGCCTCAATCGGAGTTTAGTTGCTTTCAAGGTGCGATGGAGGAATCTGGAGAATTGGCGATGACAGTTACTAGTTCTCCTGGTGAAGTCGGGACGAATCAACTAGCTACAGCTAATCAACTCCAAATACCTAACTACAGCGATAACCAGATGATTAGCTATCCTCACTCAGTAGGACTGCAAAACTATCATCAGCTCAACTCTATCAGCGCTAACGACCAAAGCATTTTACAGAAGTGTAAAGAAGTTTACAGTGGTGTTGATTAAAACTCAATTCCTGGTTGCGCCTTCACACCTTGATCCCGGAAAGGATGTTTGATCAGAGTCATTTCGGTGACTAAATCTGCGCGCTCAATTAAAGCAGCTGGTGCGCCTCTACCTGTGAGAATTACGTGCTTACTCGGTGGTTTTTGTGCCAAACCTGCCAAAACCTCGTCTACTTGTAAATAAGCCATTTTCAGAGCGATATTGATTTCATCCAACAGCACTAGCTGGAAATCTGGATTGCGGATATATTCTAATGATTTTTCCCAAGCAGCGCTGGCTTTATCGAGGTCGCGATCGCGGTCTTGAGTTTCCCAGGTAAAGCCTTCGCCCATAGCGTGAAATTCGATCTGGTCTTCCCAAAGGCTGAAAACCTGTTTTTCTGATGGTTCCCAAGAACCTTTAATGAACTGAATGATCGCCACTTTATAGCCATGACCAAGCGATCGCAACACCATTCCCAAGGCCGCAGTGGTTTTACCTTTACCGTTACCAGTATTGACTATAATTAATCCTTTTTCTGGCACAGCCTGGGCTATACGGCGATCCTGTACTTCTTTGCGCCGCTGCATTTTTTTGCGATACTGTTCATCAGTTAGGTCAGTTAGGGTTGAGGACATCACTTCATCTATTAAGCGTTCAATTTCTCTATCTGAGTTTAACTCTTCTGGTGTATCGCTTTTCATCAACCTTACCTGAAAAATAACTGCTGCAATTAGTAGAATATAGATTTTTTACACGCACCAAGGGCGGAAGCGCGGAGAGTTCGTATTGAGAACACTGGATTTATTCAGGTAGCCTACCAAGTTATTTTTCATTTTATTCCGCTTTCTAAACATACAATAAAACTCATCGTTCCCTAACTTATCTGTAACTGTATCAATCCTATTTGTTGAAAAAACGCGAAGAGATTCGGTATCTGCAAAATCCCACCTTTCTCGTTTTTGACAAACAATTTAAAAATGCTATGTTAACTTACAATATATGGCTTTGAGATTCCCCAAAATGTTGAATATCTACATTTTGGAATAATTGTTGAACTTAATATTGCGATAACCTCACCTGACAAATATTCGATGAAAACTTGATTTTAAATTTGATAAAATACTGATAAAGCTTTGCAGGCGAGAAGTTATCGCCTACAATTTGATCTTAGACGCGCTCCCAGGTTAAAGATTGAGGGTTTCCACCGATGGGAGGCGTGACCAATACCAGCCTGTCGCCGATGAATTTGAATTGACGTTCCTGTTTTGTACCAATCCAATCAGGTATGAGGCTAACTTCAACATGATGAATCACTGTTTCTGCTTGGATTTCATATTTGCCGCTATAAGAAACATAGTTAGCAGATGCTTGAAGATATCTCATAATTGCTTTAATATATTTCCCGGCAGTTACTAAAAGCCAGGGTTTTAAGAATATTTTTCTAGCATTCATTAAGTCTGCTGAGGAAACTTCAATATTGAGGCGATTAGGTTTCATAATTGTTGCAGACATATAACCATCTTCAGTGTATGTAATATATCCAATAGGATTTTCTCCAAATGGGTAAAAACTTTGACCATCGGCAGATTGAGTTTCCCAAGATACTAGTTTCCAAGTGCCGATAAAATTCTTTTTGATCATCTTATATTAATTTGTTAAGCCTGCTTTACTTGATAAAATTACCTAGCATTTTCTGTAAATCTCTTGTGAGGTAAGCATCTTGCCTGCCCTAATTATATAAGTTTCGATCGCCTTCACTATGACAACAATAAATTACCAGAAAATCTCAGTATTTTAGCGATATTATGCTTTAATAGTTGCAAGTAATTCTTATTAAATTTGTCAATTGCTGGCAATTAAGCGCACACTGTGGCAACATTTTCAGCACCTAATCACCCTATGACTCTTATCCTTTCCCAATCCGCTTACCAGGAACTCGTCTATAAAAGTGAGGAGAATCAACCCACACCTGATACCTCTGATGCATTTGATGTGATTTAAGGGACTTCCGTAGTATTTAAGTGATTGTACCAGTTCCTCTTCTTCCCTGCCTCTTTTAACCCACATTAGATTTAAATCTGGTAGGGTATATTTATAGACGTTACTTTTAATGCACTGAGAATCTAGGATGGTGCGTTGCGGGACAACACACCCTACAAAAAAGGGTCAGGAAGCTGATTGCACTAACTTGATTTGGTGAAATTGGGATAAGATTGGGTACAAAATCTCAGTTTAGTAAAATCCAATTAATTTGCCCTCAATCTTGATAACCAGATTCCTATGAGTGAAACAGTCCTAGCGGTTCGTAATCTACAAGTTGAATTTTCCAGTGATGGTAGCAGTGTCAAAGCTGTG
>REBL01000231.1 GCA_007692755.1 Nodularia sp. (in: cyanobacteria)
AAAACTACCAATGTCGGCTGATTGATACAAGCAAGATAACCACTATAATCCTGTCGCCAAAATCCAGCTAAGAACGAAAATACTGCATGGCGACTTTCCGGATTTTCCGCCCCCGCAACTAACATATCTAACCACTCTTTATCTACAGCATTTTCTGAACCAAAAAGTTGCCGAATGGAGAAAGAACGCAAAAACTTTGCTGTCCGCGCATA
Source organism: Nodularia sp. (in: cyanobacteria) (assembly GCA_007692755.1). Lineage (GTDB taxonomy): Bacteria > Cyanobacteriota > Cyanobacteriia > Cyanobacteriales > Nostocaceae > Nodularia. The sequence continues at coordinate 213 of REBL01000231.1, forward strand.
ACGATAAAAAGCATTACCCAAAGGCGAATTGAAAATATTCCAAGCTATTTTTTGCTGCAATGCTGATGAGTTTTTCGTAATCACTGGCCAAGCTGGAGGTCCAGCTAAAATCATGCCAGCAATTAAATTTGATTGTCTCTGTACTAACTCTATCGCCACTGGTAATAAAGCGCCTTGCACTACAATCACAACAGGCTTTTTGACTACTGTTTGCAAAAAGTAATCTAGTTGTTCTGCCCAATCTTGAGGATTATAAGCGACATGGGGCATATCACTTTCACCACATCCTAGTAAGTCAGGATTGTAAATAGAATTCCGATGACCTTTTCTATACCATTGGCTGCGAAATCTTTGCCAAAATTGCCGCGATAATCCCACACCAATCGGATGAATTAAAAGTAAAGGTAGACCCTCATTGGTGGAGTTAGCTGGTTGATATACTTCGTAGGCACAACGATAATTTTGCCAAGTGTAAAATTGGGTAGGAGATATTGTAATGTTCACTGTGTTTGTCATAGAATTTATTTTAAATATTTATTAAAAAATTATCTGTGGACGAATTAATTTATATCCAGCTGCTTTGATTTTTTGATTGGATACTTTAACGTTATATGTACGATTATTTTTGGCAGTATGATCCCATTGAACTTTGGCTAAATTGTGTTTGTCCATCAAGCTATCAAGCAATTCTCGACTGGTTAAATCAGCATCATCTACCAGATTATAAATACCTTGCAAATGATTTAAACGCACAAATTCTATAGCCCCAACAATATCATCCAGGTGAATCCAATTAGCTACATTTTCGCCATTACCGGGACGAGTTGTCCCAGGAACTCTACTGAATATTTTGATCAGTTCCCTGTTAGGACCATATATACCCCCCAATCTTAGGATACAAACTCGGAGCTTTTCACTAGATGCTGTTAGTAATATATCTTCAGTTTCTTTGAGAATTTTTCCATTATCATGGCTTGGTGCAGTCAGGGTTTCTTCATCTACCAAAGCACCGTTGTAGTCGCCATAAACTGAATAACTTCCAGTATATATGAGTTGCTTAACACTAGGAATATCCGGTAAAATCTCAACTAGAGTTTTGGCTGTATCGAGATAAGTTTCTGCATATACATTTGCCCCTTTTGCCCCAATACTCAACAACACAATATCTTGATTTTGCAATACAGATTTTAGTTTTTCTCGATCATTTCCTTGGGTGACTACAACTTTTTGGGCTACACTTTGTAAAGTTGGGACACGTTCCGGAGTAGTTGTGGTAGCTGTGACCATAAAAGTCATTTTTTGCTGCCAAGCTTGAGCAACTGCACAGCCAACGTAACCACAACCAATAATGGCAATGTTCATAAATAAAGTTGATTTTTCGAGTTCATGGTAGTCATCCTTAAGTTAACAATACCTTCTTTGCGTACTTGAGTTAACTATGGATGGCACCATCAGGCATAATTGCCCCAGCTAAGTTAGCACCAATCAATTTTACCAGCAGGCGATCGCCTGAACGAATCCGCGCTCCTGTCAAGTCGGCTCCACGCAAGTCGGCTCCACTCAAATCCGCACCAATCAAGTTAGTAGAGCGCAAGTTGGCTTCTCTCATATCGGCTAACAGTAAGTTAGCTCTAAACAAATTTGCTTCTGATAAATTTGCTCCTCTGAGAATAACTTTGTGCATAAAAGTATCACTGAGGTCAGCCCCACTCAAGTCAGCGTAACTTAAGTTTCTGCCAGATAAATCTTTGTTGCTTAAGTTAGAACCACTAAAGTCTTTACCACTCAAATCAGGGTTAGTCTTAGGTGGTTTGTAGCTACTTTGAGGTGGTTTTTTTGGTTGAGACCCTGAAGAATGATAAACGTTCTTCTGCTTACCATGTAAAGAGCGCAATTTATCACGAGCTTCATTGATGGCTTTGAGTTTGTCTTGGGCTTTCTTTTGTAAGCGGTGATTATCTTGAGGAATGCGGTCTGGATGCCAAATAAAAACCAAATCTTTATAAGCTTGGTTAACTTCCTCAAGTGTTGCTCCCGGTTCTATTTCTAAAACTCTATAATACTGCTCCATCTCGCTCATTATGATATTTTTGTCAACAATCAAATTAAGTATGAGTGATGCAGCCGCTAGATAAAACCTACTCGAATCTACTCATCAGACTGGAATCGGTTCTAATTCCTGTTTTGACCAAGCCTATGGGCGGGTTATTGTTCACAGGTATAAATAAATTCAAGAAGAGCTTCTCCTATATGCTCTAAATTTAATACTGAGATTTAAATATTATACAAGGGTATTTTAGATAACTCAGTTCATAAATAACCTTTTTGTGGGCAAATTCTAAAATACTCTATCTTCTTTATATACACCGAAACTCTACTGCGATCGCCTAGTTAAACGTGTAGTTTTGTATCGATGTAGTACAGCACGGCGTAAATAAGCATAACCTGACCAAAAGTTGAACATTCCCAAATCAAAGCTTTGTAACTTGTGACTTTTGATTTTTGCGCCGCGGTAAGCTGTTGTTTTTAATCCGCCTTATACCTATTTTCCCACTTCATCTAGATATTGACCATAAAAGATTTTTATGGCTAACAACTCCTGAGCAAATAGTGGCATTTAAATCTGATTTTTTGGCTTTTGAGTTGGGAATTTTGTCAGCATCAGCGATGGTTGCAAAACTCCCATTCAAGAGATGAGAGAGTGAATATCCCACGTCAACTGCTATCTCCCCATGATCCCATTTCGCCACCGATTCATAGCTCTAAAATAAGCGACAATAGGAATCTGATAAATCTCCACCCAAATCCACAAAATAATTGATAAATGGGACAAAAAAGTTAGTATTGTCCAGATATATGGTAACCAAGTAATGGGATCATGAGATATTGCCGGAAAGTAGTAAGCCACTAGACCAATTAAACTTGTGGGCAGCACCACAAAAGCAATAGCCGCTAGCCCATAACCCCAACCCAACTCCACCCCCTCCAACTGGGCTTCTGTCCAGTTAAAGCCATTCCAGCGCCAAATCAGGGGAGGTTGCCGAGAAGGCATCTTGATTTGTTGTTGTTCTAGGTTAACGGTAAAAATCTCATGGCAGAAATCACAAGCCATAGTCTCCATCATTGGCATATGAGAAATTTTCCCGACGCGACAGACTGGACAAGGGTAAACTTCGTGAAAGTCAAAAGATGTAGTGAATATTTTAGAACCCGGCATCATAAAACTACGTTTTGCTTAAAAGTTAATTCGGTGATAGCGTTTCTTCATCTCGTGTACATCTGTGGTTAATCCTTGGGTGTACCTCACAAAGAATCAAAACAGCCATAACGCAAAATTGGCTAAGAATCATCTGAACTGAGGGAATTGATTCTTCTTAATCACCGACGATTCTAATTACTCATGACTTAACCAAAAAATTTATCTATCTCTAGTGATGTCTTGCGTAAACTGCTCAATGTCTTTACTGATCAGCAACTTGTCTTTATTCCCAGGTTTTATTGAGTCTATCGCCTTTTTGGGGATTTTGCGGGTCTTGACACTGGCGATACCTGCTGTTGAAGCGACATTTTCAAAAGTATATATTCAATTTTTAGCTTAATTCTGATCGAATCTTCAGCAGCAATCACTACTTTTGTCCCGGATTTGGCAAATTTCCGCCTAAACTTTCTCCTTTGGTGGTGGCACAATACCACTCTTTTTTAAACCTTGATCAATTTTTCTAAGTAGTTGAAAATCTTCCTCTGGTAAGGGATAACTATTACTACTTAACAAACCTGCACTGGTAGCCGGATGCTTTTCCAGGAATGAGAATGCTTGCCGAAACTGCTCTGGTTTTGCTTTAATCGGTGCATCGAAGTGACAAGGAATAATCCACTCAAAATTCCAACTCGCCACCTTCTGGGCCCAGTCAATGGTTTCTTGCGGTGCGCGGTTGAGAATCAGCGTTTGCAAAATTGGTGCGACAAACAAACGACCTTCACCTCTGAG
>REBL01000053.1 GCA_007692755.1 Nodularia sp. (in: cyanobacteria)
AGCAGGTTTTCCAGAAATAAGTGGAGGTGAATATTTAAGGCAGTCATGGCAGTATTATCCACGTTTAATAATCTCATGCCATACGCCTCAAGTAGTATTTTGGCAGATTAACGACCCAGCCAAGCCTTGAGTAAATCTAGAAGACTAGCACCACCCCAAATCACAGCAATCAAAATTGAAATACTAGAAATTCCCCCGATGAGACAGATAACTAAACCTCCTAAGCTAATCGCACCATCATCTTCCAATAAACCAAAGCTAGTCACGAAAACTCCGATGGCTGGGATGGTATTGGTTCCGGGAATGGGAATCATCATTGAAATGGCCATCAAGGCGATCGCCATCCCAATGGTGACTTTACCTGGTAGAGTAGTACAAATATAAGTCAAACGCGGCCGAGCGATCGCTTCAATCTTTTGCAACCAAGGATTTCCCGCTTTCAAAAATTTCTGGACGGTTTCCAGTTTAATGGGATGATTGAGCATTTTTTGGGGTAGCCAGGGAATTTTAGCCCCGAAAATCAGCTGTATAGCCAGCAAAAAAATCAGAATCCCAAACGGAATCGAGTATCCAGGCGCAGGAACTGGTAAAGCGGACGGAAGGGACAAAATAACCAGCAAAAACCCAAAAACTCGTTCCTTGGCTAGCAGCAGAATCTCTGCCAAAGTTACTTGTGCAGTGCGGTCTTCGTCAAAAAAATAGCGTTGTAACTCGTGGGATAGTCTAGCCATAGATTACCGGATTTGATTGCAATTTAGCACTTTTAAACATCAAATCTTGACGATATGCGTATTTTCCCTGCTTTGTCAATAGTTTTGTCTGAGTTCCCATCTGAGCGATCGCATTCACAGCAGAAGCGTCCTTCTTAGCTCGACTTGATCCATTTTTTTCGCAACGCGATTGCTATCGCTGAAACCTTTGTGGGGTAGGTGTTGTAATTTTTGGATTTCATCGAAAATTAGTGATGTGGAAAAAGTATTTGCCCAGAAGTCAGGGTTTTTGCCAGAGAAGGAAACCTATTTCTTAATTTTGGATAAAGTCGAGCTTAGGTATGCACCATTAAATATTGACCATTCCCATTATATTCACCATCGCAACTAGCAAAATTGCTAACAAACCAGATGAGGTAGAACCTCCATATCCGGCGAAATCTAGCATAATCCATGCCATAATTTAAGTGCTTTATGGTTTCTTGATTATGGTCAAAATTATGTAACCAGTTAGCAAATGTTTGTGAGTAGTTAGAACCATTAAGATACCATCTCTTAACGGTTTTAAGACTTTTGTTATGGCTAGGAACTGCATCATAGTTCCAATATCTACCGTGGGGAAAAATGTATTTATGCGTGTAAACACTAGAGATATTGTTAGGGGTACGAACTGTAATAATATGAATAAAAACCTTGCCATTGTCTTTGAGAAAAGAAGCTAACTTTTGAAAAGAGTTAGTTAAATTACCCACATGACAGAAAACACCAATAGACAGTATCTTGTCAAATTTTGTCTCAAAGTTGGCAGCATTTAAATCTCCTTCAGACAAGATGAATCTGTCTGAACTGAGATAGCTTTCAGGTTCTTGCATCTTCTGGCGCATATATTCACATTGTTCGTGGCTCAAATTCAGTCCAGTCACCTTGGCATTGGGAAATTTAGACAGGATATAATTGGGAACGCATCCCCAACCACAGCCAAAATCTAATATATGGTCTCCATCCTGGATATCTAATTTCTCAATCACATCATCGATCATATCGATTTGTGATTGTTCCAGGTTTAATGCTCCTTTTTCCCATAATCCCATACTGTACTTAGGATAAATTAGTTTTCCCTCACCTAACATTTGATTCAGCATGGCTTGAGGCAAATCATACTGAAGTTTCATTAAATCCCTTGACCCTTCGGCAAGATGATCGGTTTCTTTCAATACCCATTCATAGGGTGCTAAAAGTGAAGGAAAATATTGAAAAAAAACAGGCATACAAGTATCAAAAAGTGTTCGCAGAGTTGAGTCAGGAATTTCTAATCCGTTAATGTAAGCCTCTCCTATAGCCATTTGGAGGGTATTCACTATCTCAACCGCTCCACGGGTTGCTTGATATGCCAATGGATTTTTGTTATTTATATCTCCTATTAGAGGTATGTGTTTTTGAATTTCTTGTAATTGATTGCTATGAATCATGCTTATACTCCTTGTATAAAGATGAATGGTTGTATTGTGAATTTACAACCAATGATAGTGATCAATTACTTAATTATTCACCTACATTTAGGTAGATGGAAAATCCAGAAAATTTAATCAATACTATTGATTAAATCAAAAAATATTGAGACAAAATATATTAAAAGATTGAGCATAGCTAATGATTAATTGCTAGTACAGCACGGCGTGAATAGGCATACCATTTCCCAAAGTTCAAAATCCCCAAATCAAAGTATTTTGATTTTCTTACTTTTAACTTCACGGTAGTACTAGCCAATTAACCATTAGCAGCAATGAGCAATTCTTAAAGTAGTTGGTTGTTTTTGTAACTGGCAACAGCTACTCTGAGATTGCCTTGGTGTTCTGCAAGCAAGCGATCGCCTGCATCTTTTTCTAAACCAGTCCAGTGCATCAGCAACGCTAGTTTGACCCACTTCCCACTACGTTCTAGTAAAAAACCAGCCGCTTCTCGACTTAAACCTGTCAAGTCTTGCAACATCTGCAAAGCGCGATCGCGTAACTTTTGATTAGTTACCGCCACATCTACCATGCGATTGCCGTAAACTTTGCCCAGCTTCACCATTACCCCAGTCGAAAGAATATTTAAAGCTAGCTTTGTGGCTGTACCGGCTTTTAAGCGAGTTGAACCAGCCAGGATTTCTGGCCCAGTTAATAAGCGAATATCAACATCAGCATCAAAACGCACCTGTTCTATAGGTACACAAGCCATAAAAATAGTTTTAGCGCCCCTTTGACGAGCGGCATGGAGCGCTCCGTGGACAAAAGGCGTTGTGCCACCGGCTGTAATCCCGACTACTACATCTAATTGAGTAATATGTCGTTGAGCGATCGCGGCTGCACCATCTTCGCTACGATCTTCTAAGTCTTCGGAACTGCGTACTAACGCAGCCGCACCACCAGCAATAATTCCCTGTACCAACTCTGGGGGTGTGCAGAAAGTAGGTGGACATTCAGACGCGTCTAACACCCCTAACCTGCCACTTGTCCCCGCACCAACATAAAATAAATGTCCTCCCTGGCTTAAACATTCTGCGGCCACATCAATCGCTTGAGCCAACTGAAGTTGAGCCGCCGCCACCGCTGCCACTGCTTTTTCGTCTTCGCGATTAAACAAATCCACCAACTCAACAGAACTGAGCTGGTCTAAGTTAAGACTATCAGGATTTACCTGCTCAGTTAAAAGATAGCCCCGTGACTGCAAATTTGGCATGGTCTACATCTGAATAAAACGTACACTAACTCGTATAGAAATCTTGCTTCCGCCACTCCCGTTCGGACTTCAACTGCACTCAGTCGATAGCTTGCGTAGCGAACCCACGCAAGCCCACTCACCACTCAGTTCACAATAATCCTTCAAATTTACGACGCATATTTTCTAAATCAGAATCAGACATTTCTGGTGCAGCCGGTGGCACTTGGTTAGAACGGTAGCTATCTTCATCCATATCCTCCTCTTGACTATCAGCTTGCCAGTCGGTATTTTCCAAGTTTGTTTCTGGCAACAGGCGATGTAATTTGCTGTCGGTCGGAACAATTTCCCATTCATAGCCAGCACTTTCACAAAATCCCTTAATTTCCTCAGCATCAAGCATTTCCACTGTAGGCGTAGGAAAATCCTGAGCTTCCAGTAACAGGGCAAAGCGGAGAGCGTCGTCTTCTGACTCGAACATCAAAATTTTATTGCGTACACCCTCTGACGGCGACGCTTCGGTATTACCCACCCGAATTGAGTGAATTCCCTCATTTTCTGTGTGAGCATTGAAAATTAACACAAAAACACGCATTGGTGTAATCATCTGTTTTTCTGTTTTGCAATCTACCTATATTATTAAAGATTGAGACTATGTATCTGAAAAACACACACCTACAACTTTTTCCTGATTCAGATTTTTTCCAGCATCAATAACTATTGAGCGAGTAAACAGTAGAAAATGGAACTCTGAGCAATTATTCCCCCAATTATCTCAGTAATTTATGAACCAAAATCTTAAATAGGTTTGTATCCTGGAATAAGCAACACGATAATATTTCTCAGTTACTTCTAGTAGTCAGCCGACTACACCCAGCCATAAGTGAAACCACATGACTAAATCTCCCAATGAAGATCATCAATCCAATTCCTCCGCCCACAAGCGTTTGTGGTTACTGGTATTGAGTCGCGGTGGCATTGCCCTGGGCGGACTTTTGCTAGTGGGAATGGCCGGCGGTATTTGGCGACTATGGAGTTTTGTCCAAAAAGAATTAACGCCTTTAGCAGAAAGTGGCATCACGGACACACTCAATCGTCCAGTAAATTTGGGACAAGTCACAGGCTTTTCCTTGACGGGAGTACAATTTGGGGCTTCAACTATCCCAGCAACACCCACAGACCCAGATCGGGCAGTAGTTGATGCTGTAGAAGTGGGTTTTGACCCGTTGCGATTAATTTTTAACCGTCAACTCAAGCTGGATGTCACCTTAGTTAATCCAGATATTTACATTGAACAAGATAATCAAGGGCGCTGGATTACTACTGAAATTGCTCCACCAGGTGAACCAGGGGTAGTTAAAACTGATTTAGACAAACTCCGGTTTCGTAACGGCAAGCTGGTGTTAATACCGCAAGGGAAAGGTGAGGAAGTAATATCTACCATTAACCCTGTAGAATTTTCCCAACTCAACGGCACAGCCCAACTACTAGAGAACAACCAGCTAATTAAGTTAGACGTGAGGGGTGAAGCAGGTAGTGGGGGCAATCTTGCTATTCAAGGAGAGATCGTTCCCCAAACATTAGCAGCCAAATTACAATTGCGATCGCAAGATTTATTAGCTGCTAAAATTACCAGCATCATCAAGTTACCTTTCGACTTACAAGCAGGTAGAGTTAATGGCAATGTGCAGATTCAACTCACACCAGAACAGCCGCCCCAATTATTTGGCAATGCTGACTTGCAAGGGGTAACGCTACAAATTCCTAACTTACCCCAAGCTTTTCTGAATACCCAAGGAGGAATCCGCTTCCAGGGAACGGAAGTACAGCTAGATAATGTTGTTGGCAGTTACGGCAAAATTCCTCTGGTGGCTACAGGCATTATCGACCCGGAAACAGGCTATAAATTAGCAGGTCGTGTGGATGCAGTCAGTGTGGCTCATACTCAAGAAAGTCTCAATGTGAAATTGCCAGTACCTGTAACTGGAGAATTACAAGCTAACTTGCAAATACTTGGCCCCATTACCCAACCCGTTCTCTCAGGCACAATTGCCACTATTAAAACTGCCCAGATTGATAAAATTGATTTTAAGAAAATTACTAGTAAATTTGAATTTGCTCCTGATGTTGATTTAATCAGCTTCACAGACATTCAGGGACAAGCCGCAATTGGCGGAGAAATTACGGGTGTTGGTAACATCAAACTAGGGACAACCCCCCAATTAGATTTTAATTTTGCAGCTAAAAATATTTCTGGGGATGCGATCGCTAAACTTTACGAAATCATACCCCCAATCCAAATCGGTACTGTTTCCGCTACAGCTCAATTGAGTGGCATAGCAGATAATGTGCAAACTGTCGTTAGATGGCAAGCCCCGGAAGCTACCTATCCCGGTACTGGTGAAACCGTGGTCGCCGCAGATCGTACCCTCGCTTTCCGCAATGTGGCGTTAAATGTCGGTGGTGGGATGGTGAGGGGTTCTGGTAGTTTTGCTAACCAGCGTTGGCAAGCCGTAGCCCAAGCCTCTGGTGTTGGTTTGACACCTTTTGTAGATGAAAACCAACTGCAAAATATCTCTTTGGCAGGGGCAGAATTCAATGGTCGTCTGATCCTCGAAGGTAGTGCAGAACCCTTTGAAATTGCCACCATTCGCACTGAGGGCGCAGGCGTAAACATTGGTGGTGGCACAATTGCCGTTTCTCGTATCCAGTTGCAAAACCAAAACTTTGCAGCGCAGCTGGTGGCGAATAATGTCAGTCTAGGGCGCATCTTGAAAGAATCCCCCCCGGCTTTGGCTGGTCCCTTGACGGGTACGTTTCAAATTGCTGGAAACACAGAAAATTTTGGACTTAATACCTTACGCGGCACTGGTGAAGCCCGGCTGAATGTGGCAGGTGGGACTGTGACAGCTGCTAATATTCAATTAGCGAATGGTCTATATCAAGCGCAATTGCAAGCCAATAATCTGGCTACACAACAGTTGGCAGCAGATACGCTCAACCCCATGTTTAAAGGCTCGTTAACTGGTCAATTTAACGTTGCCGGGTCGGTGGAATCATTCAGTCCAAACGCTATCCAAGCCAGCGGTCAGGCACGGCTTAACCTCCCAGGTGGTGAGATTACAGCCTCTAATATCCAATTAGCTAACGGTCTATATCAAGCGCAAGTTCAAACGAATAATCTCCCTTTGCAACAGTTGGTAGCAGTACCTCCACAATTCCGGGGAGGGTTAACTGGTCAATTAAATGTGGCGGGATCTGTTGAGTCCTTCAGTCCAGAAACTATCCAAGCCAGTGGTCAGGGGCGCTTAAATGTTGCCGGGGGAACGATTGCAGCCTCTAATATTCAACTGGCTAATGGTCGCTATCAGGCTGTAGTTGATGCTTCAGGTGTGCAATTAAATCGGTTAAATGAGCAGTTACGGGGTGATTTTGACGGTAATTTTCAGGTGGCTGGCATCTTGGGGTCTGCCACATTAGCTGATGTGCGGGCGGCTGGACAAATACAATTATCTCAAGGTATTCCTGGTCTTGAGCAACCGTTGATTGCTGCATTGGCTTGGACTGGTGAAAAAATCGCTATTCAACAAGCTGTAGCAACTGGATTAAATATCAGTGGTGAGATATTAACTAATGCTAAGGTTGCCGCTATCCCGGAGATTACACAATTAAATATCAACGTCCAAGCGCAGAATTACAATCTACAACAGTTACCAATTAATCTACCAAATCAGTTCGCTGTGGCGGGAAATATTGATTTTGACGGTCAAATTACTGGTAATCTGCCTTTGCCCAATGTCACCGGACAAATTGGGTTAAGAGACTTGGTTGTACAAGATATTGCTTTTGAGCCTTTGTTAACTGGAAATATCCAGTCTGCAACAGGTCAAGGTTTGAATTTAGATTTGATGGGTAATAGAGACAGAATTGCTTTAAACCTCGATGCCCAAAATCGTCCCCAATCGTTTCTAGTCCAGAGGCAAGAAGCATTAGCTAGAGGTCAAGCACAAGGTGATGATTTGGCCATCAATGTCGCCAATTTTCCTTTACAAATTTTAAATTTAACAACACCACCGGATCTGCGTTTAGGTAGTGGGACAGTGGCTGGACTGTTAAGTGGGGATGTGCAGGTTAATCAGCAGACATTGGCGGCAACGGGGAATTTAGCGATCGCTTCTCCAGAAATTGGCCGGGTTACAGGCGATCGCCTAGCAGCTCAATTCGAGTACAGTGATGGTAAAACCACACTCAAGAGCAGCGAATTTGTCAAAGGCGACAGTCTTTATGCCTTTAAGGGCAATTTTGGTCAAACTCCCCAAGGGCCGCAACTACAGGGGGAATTGAATGTCAATCAGGGTGATATTCAAGATGTGTTAACAGTCGCGCAGATATTTGAATTACAAGATTTTCAACGTGGTACAGAAGAGCCAATTTACGGCACAGCAACAGACCTGTCCACAAAATCCCGTGGATTACCCGAACAGCCTTTATTAACCCAACTCAAACGCTTTTATGAAATTGATGCCCTGCTAGCGGCACAAGAACAACAACGGCGCGAATCCAATCCCATCCCAGAATTAGCCGATTTGCAAGGGACTTTTAACGGAGAAATTGCTGTCAATACTGCCACATCTGACGGATTAGCAGTTCAATTTGATTTGATAGGTCAAGATTTTACCTGGGGTAAAGAAACAGAAACCAATCGTTTCTACAGTGCCAATAACATAGTTGCCCAAGGCCGGTTTGAAAATGGAATTTTGCGATTACGACCATTACAGATTGATTTAGAAAATAGCCGTCTCATCTTCGCAGGTAATATTGGCGGTGAGGATCAATCTGGTCAGTTGCGGGTAAGCAATTTTCCTGTACAGTTACTGAATAATTTTGTGAACTTACCAGTTGGGATCTCAGGTAATCTCAATGGTACAGCCGCAATAGCCGGCAGCATTGCCAATCCCCAAAGCAAAGGGAATTTGGAAATTACAGATGGAACATTGAATCAGCAGCCAGTTGAGTCAGCCATAGCCAGTTTCAGTTATGCTAATGGGCGCTTAAACTTTGGTAGTAGTGTCTCGGTTGTGGAAACGGAACCAGTCAATATTAATGGTAGTATCCCCTATCAGTTACCTTTTGCTTCTGTAGCACCAGATAACAATCAAATTAGTTTGGATATCAAGGTAAAAAATGAGGGATTAGCAATATTAAATCTGTTAACTAATCAGGTAGCGTTTGAGAGGGGTGAAGGAGATGTAGATATTGAAGTGCGCGGCACGAGAGAAAAGCCAATAGTGAATGGTATTGCCACTGTTAATAATGCTACCTTTGAAGCTCAGGCTTTACCAGGAAAAATCGGAGGTGTCACAGGAAAAGTGCTGTTTGATTTTGACCGGATTTTAGTAGACAACTTGGAGGGTCGGTTTAGTAGAGGTAATGTAGTCGTCTCAGGAGAAATTCCCATATTCAATAACGGACAAGCGAATCTGGAAAATCCCCTGACTGTTAATGTCGATGAGCTAGCTTTGAATCTTAAAGGCTTGTACCAAGGAGGCGCTAGTGGCAATTTACAAATTACAGGTTCGGCTCTGAATCCAGAAATTGGCGGTAAAGTGAATTTATTCAATGGTCAGGTTTTACTGGCAAATGCCGCCACCCCAGAACAACCTGCCAATAGTGGTAACTTGTCATCCTCTGTCAGAGACGCTAGGCGAACACAAGCCAAACAAGCCAACAAGCAAATTCAAGCTGATAACGAGGATACGTTAGCTACGTTTAATAATTTAGAGATAGAACTCGGTGAAAACGTAGAAGTCAATAATCCACCTATTCTCAGCTTTAAAGCTACAGGTAACCTCACAGTTAACGGCTCCTTTGCTGAACCAATACCCGATGGTACTATCAGGTTAGAGCAAGGTGGAGTGAATTTGTTTACTACACAGTTTAACCTCGCTCGTGGTTACAAACATACAGCCACCTTTAGAGCCAGCCAACCCCGCGACCCCGAATTAGATGTTCGCTTAGTCGCCAAGGTACTAGACGTAATTCAGAGTAGTGATTTCACAAGGGCAAATACTGCTGGGTTAGCAGCCTTAGAAAGTGTGCAAGTCGAAGCGAATGTTAAAGGTTTTGCCAGTCAAATAAATGAAACACTGGAATTAACAAGCAGTCCAGCCCGTTCGGAAACTGAAATTGTCGCTTTATTAGGGGGTGGGTTTGTAGATGGTCAGGGAGGTGGAGATAGCACTTTGGGTCTAATTAATATTGCCGGTTCAGCTGTATTTAGCAACTTTCAGTCAGCCTTTAGCCAGATTGGTAGTGCTGTAGGGTTAAGTGAACTGCGGATCTTTCCCACTATTGTTTCTAATAATCCTGAAGCAGGAAGGAGCAGTTCCAGTTTGGAATTGGCTGCGGAGGCCGGGATTGATGTTTCTCCCAAAGTTTCTATTTCCAGTATCAAAATTTTGACAGCAAATGACCCATTTCAGTGGGGTATAAATTACCGCATCAATGATGAAATTCGTCTGCGTGCGTCTACTAATTTAGATGATGACAGTAGGGCTGTAGTGGAGTTTCAACGACGGTTTTAAACCAAATATTGCAACTCAATATAACCTTTGGGGGTACAGTTCAAACTTCACGAATTTTCCGGCGGTGATGTCCTCTGCTGTATGTGAATTTGAGATCCTCCCGCTATACTGCTTGCAGAGTTGTCACAGTTATAGCAACCGCCAAGGCAGTTAGGACATGACAAAATTACCAACCCCATTCACAGCAAGCATTTCACTTTTGAATTTTGCTATATTTGTCCAATGGAAATCAGGATACCCTAACCCAGACAGCAAAGATAACAGAAAACTCCCATAAATCAGTGTTAATTTATACTATTTATAATTTGGATAGTCGTTATACTCATTTTTAGGTTCTACCTGGGAATTATGAAGTGGCTTTGCCACTTCATTTTTATTAATCTTTGATGACACACCCACCGAATTAAAATATTTAGCCTTAACCCTCATAGAGACTAAGGATGATAAATCTCTACATTTTTTTTACAAGAGTTTTATCAATCATTAGACTTTGTATCCTGCCATTTTTCGCGGGTTTCTTTAATCTCCACACTTTGCGATCGCGCTAACTGCCAAGTCTTCAACATTAGGGGTTTTTGTCGTTCAAGATGGTTGACAAACTGCATAATTGACTTATCTGCCTTGATTGGGGTTTTTAAATCAAATTTAATTGTCTCAAGAATCTTCAGGTCATCCTGAACAAAATTTATACCCACAATTTTAGTCAGCCACAAGACCAATCGATTATATAACCAACCAAAAATTCCCTGACGTTTCTTACTCATCAGCATGATTTGAACTTCAGATTTGCCCCTTTCCAGAAGGCGCACGGCAAATATAATATGAATATGGAAGCAATCAGGCCCAAATGTTACGATGTTAGTGCTACCGTACCAATAGCAAATATTGTAAGCACTATTTTTGCAGAAGGGACGCATCAGCTTCTCTAAAAATGAATTTCCATTGTTAGGTTTAGCATTCGTGAAGACAATAGCATTCTGATTAATTTCCTGTTTTTCAAAATGAATTTCTGATGTTAATTTGTGAACTGTATTTAAGTGTTGAGCATCGATAGGATTAATCATCACCGAATTAGGGTGAGAGTTCACCAAGAAATAAGAACCAAAAATAACATCGCATTCTTTGTTTTCTAATTCTAGAACAAAAGGAAGGGGTTGTTTAGGTACTTCTCCAGTCCAAACCCAAATCATCCCATACTTCTCGGCCGTAGGCCAAGTTTTTAACCTGACGGTAACAGGCTGATCTAAACATGGGATATCAACACAAAATCCTTGGTCATCAAACTTCCAATGATGGAAAAAACAACGCAGTTCGTTACCTTCAACTTTGCCTTCGGCTAAGTGAGCGCCCATATGTGGACAGTAGGCATCAACGATAACGACTCTTTTATCTTTACCACGGTAAACAGCTAATTCTCTACCCAAAACTGTGACAGCCTTTATCTTCCCGACCCGGATATTTCTTGATGGAATTACCCAGTACCATCCTTCAACAAAACGTTCAGGATTATTAAAAATTCTCGGTTTTTGGTTTGAGTTAACGTTCGGCAAATTAACATTCATTTTCAGAGTTTCACTTGAAGTGAAGCGGTTAATCTAGAATTAACATGATAATCTCAAAGAAACGGTTACTTTTAGTACTGAGGAACATGGTTGCATAACTAATTAATAAAATTTTTTAAATTGAATATTCAACCAACTCAGTACAATGGTATTTTTCTCTCAATTAAATAATTTTTAATATCCTCTGTTCTTGACTCAGGATATATATTTGAAAAATAAAAACTTAGTATATTCTCTAATCCAATAAAAATTTTAGCTACTGATAGTAATATTTTGCTAATTTCTCAGATATGTTATCTAATGATGAAATATGTCATAATAGTGACAAGAGTTAGGGAAGTCTGCCGTGTTAACTCAGGATAAAACACTGTTTTTAATTGGTCAGGTTACAAATCTGAGTGGAATTCCGATCAGGACAATTCGCTATTACGAAAGTTTAGGTTTAGTAGAATCATCAGGGCGCACAGAGGGAGGTTTTCGCCAATTCTCAATAGATGTGCTGACTCGGTTAGCTTTTATTAAGAGGGCGCAAAGTTTAGGGCTGAGTTTGGAAGAAATTCGAGATATTCTTCAGGTCTATGACCAAGGACAACCCCCCTGTGGCGAAATTAAAGAAAAGCTAGAAGAAAAACTTTCACAGATTGATAGCCAAATTGCTCAGTTGCTGACTTTACGTGCGGAAATCGGAGAATTACTTGCAGGGTGGAATAATAAACCAGGAAAGCAAGAGGATACAATCTGCCCAATTATCCAATAGAAAAATTAAGGCGTTGCTGAAACCAAGTATGAATTTAAATGTAGAGACGTTCCATGAAACGTCTCTACAGGGGTTTTGACTCAGCCCATTGAGGCAAGCTATAAAAATTATGGGAATGCACAATTAGTCTTCAGTTAAAAATTCCTGTTCCTCTAGGTAACGAATCGCTAATCCATCAACTACTTTAATCACTCCTTTGGTATAGGTAGCTGTGTTATGCGCTGCTCTCCACGCTGCCCAATTAGGAACAAAGCCTGTGAGGGTAACTCTGCCCTCTTCCACCACGACGTTGACATCCTCCGCCTCGACAAAGGTATTGCTCTCTAAAGCATTCTCAATGCTTCTAGCAATTTCCTCATCTTCAGGTCTCTTAGTAGGGACGACTGCTAATTCATTGATAATATCAATTACTCCAGTAATGCCATAACCTATGTCTTCTACCTGAAATTTCTTCCAATAAGCGTCTACTGTACCTCGCAAAGTCAGCAATCCGCCGATGACGCTAACATCAATTTTGTTGGCATCAATATCTGGGTCCCAAGTTAGGGCATTTGCCACATTTGAAGCGATTTCATCATCTATGGGGACAGGTATTGTGGAAGGATACTGCACTTGTAAGTGATTAATTACTTCAGCGATTCCCTCTATTTCTTTAGTATCTTCTTCTGCAATGCTTTTGGCTCGATAGCTAGGTACTGTTCCCCGCAAAGTGACTGTGGCATCATCAACAGTGACACCAACATTCGCTGCATTCACACGGTCATCCCAGTGAAGTTTATCTACAACTTTAGCTTGGAGTTCTTCGTCTGTCGCTATAGTCATAATTACACCTGTTTGGTTATTTTTTTCTCATCTGTGCAGGAACGATAATATCAGGTTCGGATAATTGGTTATGTTTGCCACAGTCATTGCACCCCATCTCTAATTGCGCGACTTTAGCAAGGGGAGAAGAACAAAGGGTAGCTAAAGCTGAGGTTTGCAGGATTTAATCAGCAATTAATATACTTGATATAGTTGATTATTTTGCCATGAATCAGATTTCACTTACCTCTTGCTTCAGAGATGAGTATGAAAGTTTGATTTATATACCCTAGAAGGATACTGTTCTTCAAAAATACCATCAGCGAAGAATTTTCAGCCCGCAGGGGCGAGCTGAGTTTGTGTAGTTAATGAGATACAGCTAGTGTTTCATCAGTAACTTGGGTATACTGTGTCACGATTTCACGGAATCGTTCACCCTCAATGGTTTCTTGGTCTGCTAATAAATCGACTAAATATTCCAAAGCGGCGCGGTTGTCTTGCAACAGTTCTTTTGCTTGTATGTAGCAATTGTTGATAATTTCGCGGACTTGCAAATCAATTTTGGCAGCAATGCTTTCAGAATAGTCTGGTTTATTCATCCAGTCGCGTCCCAAAAATACTTCGCTGTTCTGAGCTTCTAAAGACAATAGACCTAAATCAGACATCCCGAAGCGTGTCACCATTTGCCTTGCCATGTTGGTAACCTGTTGCAAATCATTACTAGCACCTGTTGTGACTTCCGGCTGACCGAAAACGATTTCTTCGGCGGCGCGACCACCCAAAGTAGAAGTAATTTTGGCTCTGATTTGAGAACGAGAAATTAACCCTTGTTCTTCGTTGGGAGTAAACCAAGTTAATCCTAGTGCTTGACCTCGTGGAATCAATGTCACTTTCTGCACTGGGTCATGGCCTTTGAGTAATGTGCCGATTAAGGCGTGTCCGACCTCATGGTAGGCAATTAAGCGCTTGTTCTTGCTATCTACCAAAGCGGTGCCTTCCATACCCGCTACGACTCTATCTATAGCATGGTCGATTTCGAGAATGGTAATGGCTTCTTTGCGCCTTCTGGCTGTAAGAATTGCGGCTTCATTGAGTAAGTTGGCTAAATCTGCACCAGTAAAACCCGGAGTCCGGCGAGCGATCGCATCTAAAGATATACTGGGATCAATTTTCTTATTGCGTGAGTGGACTGACAATATTTCTGCTCGTCCTTTCAGGTCTGGTGCATCCACCATCACTTGTCTGTCAAAGCGTCCTGGTCTGAGCAATGCCGAATCTAAGACATCTGGGCGGTTAGTGGCAGCAATAATAATAATCCCTGTATTACCTTCAAAACCATCCATTTCGGTGAGCAATTGGTTGAGAGTTTGTTCTCTCTCGTCGTTACCGCCACCGATACCCGTCCCACGTTGTCGTCCGACTGCATCGATTTCATCGATAAATATTAAGCAGGGCGCGCTGTCTTTGGCTTTTTTAAACAAATCGCGCACACGGGATGCACCTACACCCACAAACATTTCCACAAATTCCGAGCCGGAAATGCTAAAGAATGGTACACCAGCTTCCCCTGCGATCGCTTTTGCGAGTAAAGTTTTACCAGTTCCCGGCGGTCCAATTAATAAGACTCCCTTGGGAATGCGTGCGCCTACAGCGGTGAATCTTTCTGGCTGCTTCAGGAAGGTAACGACTTCTCCTAATTCCTCTTTAGCTTCTTCCACCCCAGCTACATCGTCAAACTTCACACCTGTTTTAGCTTCCATTTGGAAACGAGCGCGAGATTTACCAAAGTTCATCGCTTGGTTAGAAGCATTGGTAGAGCGTCGCAGGAATAATAACATTAAAGCTACCAATGGTAAAATCCACAGCAGGTTAATTAACAGCCCCACAGCTATAGTGCCGTTAGCAGAGGAAACCTGACCAAAATCAACATTTTGTTCTTTGAGCGTGTTAATTAACTCAGTATTTTGTGCTAAAAGCTTGACTTCTATTGGTGGTGCATCTGGGTCTTGTCCCTTGAGATAAACCTTGGCTATCTGTTGAGTTTCGTCCAGTTCTACTTTTTGTACTAGTCCTTCCTTAGATTTATTGAGTAACTGACCATAAGTTAGGGAGTCGCTTTCGGCTTTTTGCGCCAAGGCGGGACTACCCATCAAAATACCCGGTAACATGAGTAAACTGGCTGCTAAGGCGGCTGTTCGCTGTTTGATCAATGATTTTTTCCCAAAATTTTGCATAATAATTACCTTTTGTCTAGTGGCATCAGCTGAACGCTGGTTTTATAAGAAAGACGCTGAAAACACCTGAGAAACAGCAATATCGTTGCGTCTTTCGTACTTTAGGCAGGTGATGTTCGCCCTTGGCATCTCCCCGTGGGAGAAAGCTAGCTGCACCCTTGAGGGTGCTTTGATGTTAAAATCAGTGGAACAGGAAGGGTAATCAACCTGTTTAAAAACCCGATGTTGCCTAACGGCTCTACGCTGCACCTTGACAATTGAAAATATGGGGTTCTATTCCATAGTTCTAGCTCCTTTCCAGGAATAGGTAAAATTTTCATGGGGACTAGACGACCAGTATTTACACTCAAACAAATTTTGGAGTCATCCAACTACGGTAGGGCATACCGAAAGTTAACGCTTGAGGAGAGAACCACCTCTGGATGAGATACCGCAAGGGGTCTCATCTAAGTGGACTCGTTGAACCAAGAATCTCCGAGGCTTTAGCCCGGAGAGTGTCAAGCCTATTCTTCTAGCAAAAATTGCCATAACTGGAAATCACTATTTTCTCATCTAGTCTAACTTCCAGACAAAGCTATTCCCCACTTTCTACCCCTGACTATTCAATCGTTCCCCAATTATTACCCTATTAGCCAGGGATGAATGGGAAAAAGTTAGCTGATCGTGAAGGGAGAGGTAGATTAAGTGTTATAATATACAATCACAGATATTAGACTGCGATCGCTTCTCTTCGAGACGCTCCGCGTTGGCGTAGACTGTCCGTAGGCATCGCTACCCATTCTGATCAATGTTGATTGACGATAAAATTATAAATCGCTAATATAAAATCGTAATGACTCCGCCTTTTAAATATCCGGGTGGTGGAGCAAAATATTTAGTTAATGGGTGAATTATGGTAAAAATTGTTGGGCTTGGTGGTAGTTTAAGACCTGAATCCTACACCCAAATCGCTTTAAAAGTAGCAGCACAACGGGTAGAAGCCCTGGGTGCAGAGGTGGAAATTTTAGATTTGCGGCAATTGAATTTACCATTTTGTCATGGTGGAAAAGAGTATCCAGAATACCCAGACGTGCAACGGTTACGTGATACCGTGAGTGCTGCTGATGGATTAATTTTAGCGACACCAGAATATCATGGTGGTGTGAGTGGTGTTTTGAAGAATACTTTAGACTTGATGAGTTTTGATGAACTGTCTGATAAAGTCACAGGAGTGCTGAGTGTATTAGGCGGTCAGGTTAATAGCAATGCACTAAATGAGCTACGGCTAATTGTTAGATGGGTACATGGCTGGGTAATACCAGAGCAAATTGCTATTGGACAAGCCTGGGGCGCTTTTAGTCCTGAAGGAAAGCTATTAGATGAAAAGCTATCGGAAAGGTTTGATAAATTTGCTCAGAGTTTAGTAGACAATACTCGTAAGTTACGAGGAGTTGATTAGATATCGTAAATATCGAGAGGCTCAGATCCCCTATTTCTTGAAGAAGTAGGGGTTAGTAGTTAGTTAGTGTTTTGCTCACAAAAGCTTACAAATACTTACTCATGATCAAAATTTCCTGTCAAACAATTTTAGATTTTAGATTTTAGATTTTAGATTGACCCCACAGATAAATCTAGGGGCTTGAGGATTTTAGATTTGGGATTTTCGATTGATTGATTCCACAGATAAATCTGGGGGCTTTTACCATTAAGGAACTATTGGTCAAACAATTTTAGATTTTAGATTTTAGATTGACCCCACAGATAAATCTAGGGGCTTTTACCATTAAGGAACTATTGGTGAGGTTCTTCTCTTTACTAACTATCATGTCAGCAACAAAAAAGCCTAAACATTGGGAACTAATATGGCAACTGATTCGCTATCAACCAAAACTATATATCCTTGATAGTATCTACTGGATATTAATCATGGGTTTGCCAGCCCTACCCGGCTTAATCATCCGCGAATTTTTCAATAGTTTGACAAACCAGTCACAACTAAGATTATCACCTCTAGCCTTAATTGCATTATTGCTAGCACTGAATATAGGACATATCGTAGTTATATTTGCCGGAAGAGTTACCAAAACCCAGCACCGTTTTCTGATGCGGTCATTACTACGACATAATTTATTAGAGCGCCTATTTCAAAATCCCACAGCACAGCCAACAGTTGTTACTCAAAACTCAGAAAAAACCGTATCTCAAGGTGAAATAATTAGCTATTTTCGTGATGATGCCGAACAAATAGAAGACAACGTAGCCTGGATATCAGAAGTCTCAGGACAAGGAATATTTGCCGTTTTTTGTTTAACGGTTTTATTGAGTATTAATGTACAGATGACGCTGTTTGTATTCCTGCCCTTAGTAGGAATGGTAGCAATTCTTCAACGTGCGGAAACCAGGATTAAACAGTATAGAAAAGCCAGCCGCAAAGCCACCGCAAAAGTTACAGGAATTTTAGGTGAAATATTTGGTTCAGTGCAAGCGATTAAAGTCGCTGGCGCAGAAAAAAATGTCTTGGATTATTTTCGCACCTTAAATGACCAACGTCGCCAGACAATGATTAAGGATAGTTTGTTTAATGCTATTCTCAATTCTTCCTTTCAAAATATGGTGAATCTGGGGACAGGAATAATTTTGCTGTTGGCTTCTCAATTCATGCAGAATGGTGTGAATCAGTTAACAGTAGGTGACTTTGCTTTATTTGTATATAACCTCTCATTTGTAACCAGCTTTTTTACTTCTGCCGGTGCTTTCATGGCGTTATCTAAGCACACAGAAGTATCTTTTGAAAGGATGGCTAGTTTACTCTCTGGTGCATCAGCATATACCTTAGTAGCCCCCAATCAACTTTATCTGAATGATCTGAATGCTCGCCAAAAAGATTTACCCACAATAGAACAACCTTTGACGAATAAGAGAGATAGTCTTCAATCTTTAAAAGTTTCTCATCTAACTTATATTTATCCTGGTACTAACCAAGGTGTTACAGATATTAGCTTTGAAATTCAGCGCGGTAGTTTAACTGTAATTACTGGTCAAATTGGTTCTGGTAAAAGTACATTACTGCGGCTATTATTAGGATTATTACCTAAACAAA
>REBL01000065.1 GCA_007692755.1 Nodularia sp. (in: cyanobacteria)
GCCACATTCCACAATTTGATAGTGTTGTCCCTACTACCACTAGCGAGAAGCTGCCCATCTCTACTGAAAGCTACGGAAATAACTGAGGCGGAATGACCACAGAGAGTGGAAATTTCTTTGCCTGTTGCCACATTCCACAATTTGATAGTTTCGTCCTCACTACTACTAGCCAGAAACTGCCCATCACTACTGAAGATTATGGAATAAACTGAGTCGGAATGACCAGTGAGAGTGCAAATTTCTGTGCCTGTTGTCACATTCCACAATTTGATAGTTTCGTCCTCACTACCACTAGCCAGAAACTGTCCATCACTACTGAAGGCTACGGAACGAATATACGAGGAATGACCAGTCAAGGTGCGGATAAGTTTACCAGTAGATGCCGACAAGAAGTGAATAACACTACCAGCTACACTTGCGAGGATATCTTCCTTGGGGTTTAGGGCTATTGTGCCATTAATACCCAGAATATCGTGGACACATTCCCAATGTACGGGTGTATGGGTAGGAGATATTACTACTTGTGTTGATGAAGTTATCCCTGCACCCAATAAATCCAATAACTCCGCCACTGACTGGGGACGAAACTTGTAATTTAACGCCATCCCTTTCATAACTGCTTCATTCACCCTGTCACTGACATTGGGATTGAAATCTTTTGGTGGTTGTAGGGTAAAATTTTGCAATCTGGCTGGTGCTGGCATAGGCAATTCTGCCGTCAGCAAAGTATACAAGGTAGCAGCTAAGGCGTAAACATCAATATACTCTCCCCGTTCTTCTACTGGTAAATACTGCTCTGGTGGTGCATAACCAGGGGTAAAATTTTGTGTATGTTGTTGGACTCCACCGGGAAGAAATTGTCTAGCAATGCCAAAGTCAATCAGCACAGCTTCTGGCTTACCTGCACGCAACATGATGTTACTTGGCTTTAAATCCCGATGTAACAAGCCTTTTTCATGAACCAGTGTCAAAGCATCGCCAATTTGCTGAATATATTGCAGTGCCTCAGCTTCTGGTAATGCTCCTGCTTCAGTGATTTTCTCCCCTAAATCCTCACCTTGGATGTATTCCATTACCATACATGGCAAGTTATCCTCATCAAAGACATTTTCTACTTGCACAATATGAGGATGGTGACACAAAGCTAGTCGCAAGGCTTCATCCCGAAAGTCTTGGCGT
This sequence comes from Nodularia sp. (in: cyanobacteria), assembly GCA_007692755.1. Lineage (GTDB taxonomy): Bacteria > Cyanobacteriota > Cyanobacteriia > Cyanobacteriales > Nostocaceae > Nodularia. Next base: position 1,180 of record REBL01000065.1, read on the forward strand.
AATTTATCTTGCTTGGTTATCCAGGCGGGATGATTGAGGATTTGTTCTCTAAGAGTTTTGATGACTCGTAATTCACCATGTCGATTTTGAGCTAGGTATGTAATACCAACTCCACCTTCACCCAGCTTTTTCTGGATTATGTAACGCCCACCAAATAATTTTTGCCCTGGATTCCACACCATTGGTAAAGTCAGTAGATTTATTGATATTTATTGTGACATACTTAAAATCTGGTTTTTTTGGTGACAAAGATTTGAGGTGCTAAGAGTTTCTCAAGCCCTAGCGACTAGAAGTCGCGGCTACACAAGCAAAACCCGCCTGCGCGGGTTAAAAAAGTAACATTCTTGTGGGGTGGGCTTCTAGCCCGCCCTGGTATACTTCACTCAAATGAAATGTGCTGTAAGTCGCCCAAAACTTTTAAAACATCCTCTCAGGTTTATTCTTCTTCCTCTTCCTCTTCATCCAGTTCTAAGTCACTGGCTTCTAGGGTTTGGTGGGGAATGGCGGCGATAATTGCATCTATTACTTTGGAGACTGGTAATATCTCGATGTCATAGTCAGGGTATTTTTGCCCTTTGGGAACGATCGCACGTTTAAATCCCAGTTTGGCAGCTTCTTTTAATCGTAGTTCCATTTGGGACACTGAGCGCACTTGTCCACCTAAGCCGACTTCACCGATTAATACTGTACCTGGATCGACGATGCGATCGCGGAAACTCGCAACAATGGCGATCGCAATTCCTAAATCTACGGCTGGTTCTGCTACACTCAAACCACCAGCTGAGGCGACGTAAGAATCTAGTTTTGACATTGGTATCCCCACACGTTTTTCTAAGACGGCGAGAATCTGTACCAGGCGGTTATAGTCAATTCCTGTACCCGCACGCCGGGGGGAAGGATAACTGGTAGGACTAACTAAAGCTTGCAATTCTACAACAATGGGGCGAGTTCCTTCGCAAGCTACGACAATGGCTGTCCCCGGTGAGGGATCATCACGGTTCCCTAAAAATAGCTCCGAAGGGTTGGAAACTTCTCGCAGTCCGTGTTCCACCATTTCAAAGATGCCGATTTCGTGAGTTGCACCAAAACGGTTTTTTACTGTTCTTAATAATCGATGGGAGGCAAAGCGATCGCCTTCAAAATACAATACTGTATCTACTAAGTGTTCTAAAACTTTCGGACCGGCGATCGCGCCTTCTTTGGTGACGTGTCCCACAATTAACATGGTAATATCTTCATGCTTTGCCACCTTCATCAGTGCTGAGGTACATTCCCTGACTTGGGCTACAGAACCAGGTGCAGAAGTCAGTGCTGGGAAAAACACTGTTTGAATACTATCAATTACTGCTAAATTCGGTCTGAGAGAGTCTATCTCTCGTAAAATTTCTTCTAAGTCTGTTTCCGGTAACACATACAAATTCGCATTTTTACCTTCTTCAATTTCTTCTAAACTCAGAGTTTTTACGGCTGCTTTGCCTTTCTCATCATGCCGATCATCCTCATTACTAGGCAGGTCAGTGGTTTCTGCTGCTACTTTGCCGTTCTCCGGATGCTCTTCATCCTCATCACTAGGCTGGTCAGGATTTTTTGATACTCCCAGGCGCGAGGCTCGTAATTTTACCTGTTGTCCTGATTCTTCCCCAGTTACGTAGAGAATACGGTATCTCTGCGCTAGTGCATTTGATACCTGTAATAGTAGAGTAGATTTACCAATGCCGGGATCACCACCAATGAGAACCATCGAACCAGGAACAATTCCACCACCCAGTACCCGATCTAGTTCACCATAGCCTGATTCCCATCGCGCAATTTGGCGATCAGTAATTTGCTCAAATGTTAGGGAAGCTCTTGCTTTGGCTGGTTTATTCGCAGGTTTGCCATTATTTTGAGTTGCTTGCCAGTTGCTGATTCCTCCTCTAGACGGTACATCTACCGATGATTGGATGGAAATCTGCTCTTCTAAGGAATTGTAAGTACCGCAGGCGGGACATTTGCCAAACCATTGAGAAGATTCTGCTCCACAGGCGTTACAAATGAAAGAGGTTTTAGGCTTTGCCATTCTCAAAATTTATTAAATAATCTTAATATTTACTTAATCTTTTAGCTAAAATTAGAATCTAACCAAAGTAAAAGATAGAGCTTTTTTTCAATTAATTGATGGAATGATATCTTAATATTATGGTATTAAAAATTAATCTTCACCAACCTCACCCTTAAAGGGTGACGATTGCCCAAACCAGTTTGGGTGACGTAAGAGGTGAATACCGCATTGAGACAAGGTTTGGTACACACGGCTAAATACTTCCCTAGTTTAGCCTCCTGTAAGCTTAATTGGTTAAGCGTTGGGTCAAGCCAAGACATTCTAACCTTGTTGCACCGAAGGGACTTAAACAGGTTTGCTGGTTCCTGGGCTGATCGCCATTTAAAAACCAGTATTTAAAAAGCCGATGCTCAATCAAAGCACAGGGTTTCAAACCCATTTTACTGATGAAAAATTTTAGTTAGGGAGCGCTGAGAAACTTGGAAAGCCATAAAGAAAAAATCCTGGTGGTAGACGACGAAGCCAGCATTCGCCGGATTTTGGAAACGCGCCTTTCCATGATTGGCTACGATGTAGTAACGGCTGGCGATGGAGAAGAAGCTCTAGAAACCTTTCGCAAATCAGAACCTGACCTAGTAGTGTTAGATGTGATGATGCCAAAGCTTGACGGCTACGGTGTATGTCAAGAATTGCGTAAGGAGTCGGATGTCCCAATTATTATGCTAACAGCCTTGGGGGACGTTGCTGATCGGATCACTGGTCTTGAATTGGGTGCTGATGACTATGTAGTCAAACCATTTTCCCCCAAGGAATTAGAAGCACGGATTCGTTCAGTGCTGCGACGAGTAGACAAAACCGGGGCTTCTGGTATTCCTAGCTCTGGGGTGATTCATGTTGGTAACCTTAAAATAGATACCAATAAACGCCAAGTCTACAAAGGCGATGAGCGCATTCGCTTGACAGGAATGGAATTTAGCCTCCTAGAGTTACTAGTCAGCCGTTCTGGAGAAGCTTTTTCCCGGTCAGAAATTTTGCAGGAAGTATGGGGGTACACACCAGAACGCCATGTGGATACTCGTGTAGTAGATGTGCATATTTCCCGTTTGCGGGCAAAGTTAGAAGATGATCCTAGTAACCCAGAATTAATTCTCACAGCCAGAGGTACTGGTTATTTGTTTCAGAGGATAATTGAACCTGGGGAGGAATAGGGAGTGGGGAGTAGGGAGTAGGGAGTAGGGAGGGAGTAGGGAGTAGGGAGTAGGGAGTAGGGAGTAGGGGGGGAAGAAGAAGAAATTTACCAATGACTAATGACCAATGACCAATGACTAAATCAGATCCCAATCGAATTTTACGGCGTTTACCCTTGGCTGTGGGTGGGTTAGGCGCTGTACTTTTATTGATTAACCGTTTGCTGACTCCAGAATTAACGGAGTCTCAAGCGCGTGGGGATGTAGTGGGTGTAATTTTGAGTGCAGTCTTGATTTTAACGGGTTTAATTTGGCAGCAAGTACAACCGCGATCGCCTGATATTGTGGAACTAATTGGGGAAGAAGGTTTTGTACTTGCACAAGATTTACCAGAAGCTGTAAAAACAGAGTTAGCTTGGGCTTCCCATTTATTATTGACTAATACGGTGACGCGATCGCTCATAGTTTACTATCAAGGCAAAATTTTGTTGCGACGCGGTATTCTGGCTGCTAAAGCGGAAGTGACACCAGGGCCAATCTTAAAACGAGTCTTGGAAACACAAAAGCCAATTTATCTAGTTGCTTTATACGTGTACCCAGGCAGAATAGAATTTGATTACTTACCAGAAAATACACAAGGTGTAGTTTGTCAACCAATTGGTAATCAGGGTGTTTTAATTCTAGGAGCGAATGCACCCCGCAGTTACACCAAACAAGATGAAAAATGGATTGCGGGTATTGCTGACAAATTAGCAGTAACTCTTCAAGAGTAAGATATAGGAAAGAAAAAATTACGATAATTAAAGGTTTGTAGTCAGGACTTTAGTCCTGAATTAAGGGCTTTAGCCCTTACTACGAGCTAAATTACGAATTACGAACTACGAACTACGAATTACGAATTATGCAAGTTATTTATTGGCTACTAATTATCGTTATGGTGGTGGGTATCATCGGTTCGGTGGTTCCCGGCGTTCCTGGTAGCGGCTTAATTTTAACCTCTATTATTATTTGGGGTGTTTTGGGCGGTTCCTTTGGGGCGATAAAAATACCACTGATTGTTACAGTTTTAGTCTTGCTCCTCAGCATCGGTGTGGAATTATTAGCTAGCTACTTGGGTGCAAAAAAAGCAGGTGCTAGTAAGTGGGGACAGATTGGCGCAATTGTAGGGTTAATAGTGGGCTTTTTGGGTTTACTACCGACTCTACCTTTCGGAGGCCCCTTATTAGGAATCTTATTAGGGCCGCTGCTGGGAGCAATTATTGGGGAATTTATTTACCGTCGTCAATTATGGTTAGCAGTTAAGGCTGGTATAGGAATTATTGTCGGTTCGCTGATTGGAAATTTGATTCAAGGCGTGTTGGCGATCGCCGCAGTTGTAGTTTTTGTAATCACAACTTGGCCTCAAGTTTACGGGGCTTAATAGTTCGATACATCTTACTTACCCAATTACCAATCAGCCCAGTTTAAGAAACCGGGCTTGTTCTGCTTGTCAAAGTTTGATTTACCGAAAACCTGGGTGTCAATGTTATAGTCTTATTTATGAAATTTAAAAACCCTTATGACTGTGACGGATCATAAGGGGTCTACAAAACTATGAATTTCATACACTACCAGCTTCTATTTTTGGTATGAGTAGCTGGTCAGTAACTAATTAAACAGATGAACTGCACCAAAAGGTGTGTTGCATCTGGGAAGGTAAACATTAGTTGCAATCATCGCAAAACCTCTGGAATTATGGTTTTGATAAACGGTTGATTAAGCGTTTACCTTCTCTTTCTTCTTTTTAGCCAAGCTGTTTGTGAAGAATGCTCCCAATCCTAAAGCTGCAAGCCCAATAGTGGTTGTAGGTTCGGGTACTGCTGTGATTGTCGCAGAGTAGCTACCATCTGTGCTAAAGGAGTTTACACTAAAAATGCCTCGACCCAAGCTGCTACCCGTAGCATTGACCAAAGTCCCGGCGAATCCTTCGTCAGTAAACACAAGTTTTAAATTGCCAGGAATATCTAACCTTTCGACAGCAAAGGGATTATCAACATTAAATACAAGTCCATCAGCGAGGGTAATGAATGGATTAGGTGCAGTACCAGAGTAGCTTGTACCCTCAATCTGGGTTAAGGACACATCTGAAATGATTGCACTTTGTCCTATAAAATCCGCGAAGCTTCCACTTGATAACGCTCCAACTGTAGCACTGTCGAATATGATTGTGTCAGTTGCAGGATTTGCCTGATTACCGTTAACGAGAGTCGCATCACCAACAATATTTAGCGTACCTCTAAGTAAAGCAGCCTGAGCAGATGACATACCCACAGTGCTGAAAGTTAAGGTGCTACCGACTAAAGCTATTCCGAGACCGATCTTGTTGAGTGTCTTCATCGTTTTCTCTATCTAAAACTTTACAGTTGTTATACCAAAGCCCGGTTTCAACCTAAGCTTTGTTTGCTTGTGTTTTGTGCCACTTTACTAATAGGCTAAATTTTGATGGTCAGCCTAATTAGGAACGTATTTACAAAGAAATGATGTGATTCTAGGAAGGATAAGTTGTTATGCAATCTGGAAATACAGTCTATTTATTTAATTACCAAAGCTAGCTTGATGGGAAATAAATTTAAGTAAATACTACATTAAGAAGAAGCCAAACCTAAACCCACAGTTACTTTCAGGGAAAGTTTGATACTTCAATTGTTAGTATTCTCACACGTCAATAGGGTTCTTTATATGAAAAAACAGTAAAGATAAGACAAAATTTATGTGGATTCTCTTAAGTATCTTTTATGTTAAAAGTATTCCGCGGTTTTTTATTTAGACTCTGTACTCCCATCTATCACACATTAACAAAATAGAGTCCTGATAGTACACAAGGACTAAAGCATCTAAAAAAGACGCTTTTAATTAGGGTTTGCTATTGCTATTACTTTTTTAGTTATGAATCTAGTTACCCGACTTTCGCGGCTTTTTTGTATCTTTTTATCAATTGAATTAGTAATATCAAGTCCGGTTGAATACTTACGAAACGCGAAAACCTGCCAAACCTTTGCTTTACTCCCCTCCTCGCTTGCGGGGTGGGGTGACATGATTGTGGTAATCGTAACTAATTAAAAGGACATGATATAATACATTATTTCAAGTATAGTGCCGTAGCGCTGCGATCGCCGCAGTTGTAGTTTTTGTAGTCACAACACTTGGCCTCAAGTTTACGGAGCTTAACGAGACAATCAAACCAAAATAAGATCCCCTTATGACTGTGGCTACAGTCATAAGGGGTCTACAAAATTATTAATTTGATCCACGATCAGCTTTGGTTTTTGCTAAGAATGGTAGGTTAGTAACGAAATAAGCCGCTACACTGGATAAAGGTTGTATTACAGATGTTGTTGAAGTGAACATTACCTACCATATTCCCATAATCTTGGGAGTTAAGGTCGGATAAATGGCTTATATTAAGCGTTTACATTCTCTTTCTTCTTTTTAGCCAAGCTGTTGGTGAAGAATGCGCCTAATCCCAACGCTGCAAGTCCAAGAGTGGTTGTAGGTTCGGGGACTTTCTCAACTGTGTCTAAAGTTGCAGAGAAACTACCTGTTCCTCCGCGGCCAAGTCCCTGTGCGCTTATGCTAAACACACCGTATTTTGTATCACTACCAAGTTTAAAATACCCTTTAAGTTCTTGAGTTATAAATCCAGCGTCTAGTCTTGTTACTGGAAACGGATTTGAATCCTTAAAAAAGAACTCCAAACCATTACCAAACTGAACAACCGGATTCTCTACTGTACCAGTGCCACCACTTAGGAATAATGATGCTATATCAACTGTTGTAGATGACATAAGAGTACCAAAGTCACTACCCGCGACAATTTCAAGATCGTTGTACTCCGAAAACGAAATTGTAGCGGTATTATTTTGTGTGTAGGCTGGCGAAGATGTAGCCTCACCAGTGATATTGATTCTACCTGATACGAATGCTTGAGCAGAAGACATACCTACAGTGCTGATAGCTATGGTGCTACTAGCCAAAGCTACTGCGAAACCGATTTTGTTCAGTGTTTTCATGGTTTTCTCTATCTAAAAGTTTACAGTTGTGTGTGATGCAAAACTCAAGAGTAAGCCGAGGGCTTGTTTACCTGATTTTTTTGCTCCGTCCTTAACAGGCCAAATCCTAGTAACTATCCTAATTAGGTACGTCTTTACAAAATTATGCAGTGAGCTTGGTAATAGTACTCGTAACATACGTTTTGAAAACACATATTATTTAGTTAATTACAAGCTCTAGCCTTATAGGAACTAGCATCAACTAATTACTACATGGAGAAGTAGTAAAAACTAAACTCGAAGTCGTGCTTTGCGTAAAGTCCGATGCTTTAGTTATAAGTATTATCACACGTAACTTTTATATTTAGTTTAAAGTGACAGTGAAGATATTACTCATGAGTTTAAACTAACAGTAAAAATATTACTAATTTTGTGTAAACTACTTAAGTATTTTCTCTATAAATGCTACTAAAAATAACATAGCATTTACGCATTGGACAAATTAATTATTTTGTGTGTCAACGCAAATAGGTTGTTTCAGGCTTTGATAAATTATCTTTTAATAAATAAAATTAGTATGGCCAGCCGCAAAAAATCCTAAAATCAAGGGTTGGTGCTTGAAATCCATACCTCATCGTCACTTTTGACTGTCAATGCAAAATTAAACCTTCATGTACTTAAAAAAAAACAACCCAATCACCTCTTAAGGATTGAGTGTTACTTATCATGGGAATTCAATTAGTTCTGATAATACACAACAGTAACGCTAGAAACCACTGGTATCTTTTTGTCTAAGACTAAAAATCCTAAACATGGGTGTTGACTGTAAATATCCGGATTTAAGCTGATTGCAAAGATTTTTTAGCTTCATTTGCCACTGCTTCCACTTCATCATCAGAGAGAACTTCTAGAATAGATTTAGCATCTGCACCACCCAAATGAGTTAATGCTTGCACAACTCTGTAACGGATTTGCCAATCGGAGTTGCTAGCAAAGGGCGCTAAGAAAGGAATTGCTTGGATATCTCCCAATTCGCCGAAGGAACTGATAGCTGCTGTTTGGACTAATTCATTCTCTGATGAAAGTGCTTGCTTAAGTAATTCAAAGGAGCGTGGATCGCCTAACTCGCCTAATGTTGCAATGATGCTGAATTGTACTAGCCACTCTGGAGTTGTGTTGTAGAGTTGTTGTAAATCTTCAAAAGCATCATGTAGTTTTAATGCGCCCAAACAATCTGCGGCTGCGGCTTGAACATCAGGTTCAGGGTCACTGAGTAAACTACGCAATACATCTAAAGATAGTTGTAAATTTTGGTTTCCCAAAGTATCCATCTGACTTACTGCTGAGTATCGCACTCGCGAATTACTATCACCAATAGCAATTTGAATCAGTTCAAAAGCGGTTGCTGGTTCCAGGTCACGAGCTTGATTAACTGCACGCAAGCGATCGCCTAAATCTTCAGAACTGAGCATTTGCTTTACAGACTCAGGAGTAACACTCATTTATTTATCCTAATTTTCAAAATTGATAACTGATAACTGATAACTGACTAACTAGCAGCCATTGCCCGAATAATATCACCACGGGTGAGGATACCAACGACTTGACTCGCGCTGTCAATTACAGGTAAGCGGTGAACGCTGCGGTCGTGCATCAGTTGAGCCGCTTCTTTGACTGTTTTTTCTGGAGAAATAGTTATAGGATTTTTGCTCATGACCTCGCCCACAGTTTGACCTAATGCTTTGTGTAGTTCGCGTTCGTAAGTAGCAGGATTTTGTAAATAGATAACGCTATCGAGAAACATGATATAAGCCGGAGGCGTTACACCAGTTTCTTGCCACATTAAGTCTGTTTCGGAAATAATGCCTACCAATTTACCGACATCATCCACAACAGGTATACCACTGATGCGTTTTTCTGCCAGAATTTGGATAGCTTCCTTCAGTGGAGTTTCAATCCGCACCACAATTGGGTCACGGCTCATCACGTCGGTAACGGTTTTTGGCATTTGCTTGCTGACACCCTTGATCAAAGTCTCTGCAACCATTGTAGAAAATTGCGGGACTCAACCTGATTCAGTTAATACATTGTTACGTTATTTAGTGAGAAAAATTCAATGTATATGAAGAAATATAAATTACCTACACTCTATTTCTCTTGACTACTCCCACTTCCTATTCCCTGCTTCAATGCGGCGATGATTTGACTATTAGCTGCGGGAAAAGTAAAGTTTTCCAGTTCATCCAAATTTACCCAGCAAATTTCATCGCATTCTATGGCTTGAGGAATACCTGTAATCAGACGACAGTGATGCACAGTCAAAGTGACGCGTAAGTGAGTGTAAGTATGATCAATGGTGATCAAATGCTTTCCGACGGCAATTTCTATTGCTAGTTCTTCTTTAATTTCCCGTTGAATACACTCTTCGATGGTTTCACCAGGCTCAATTTTGCCACCGGGAAATTCCCATAAACCACCCATTACACCTTCTGGAAGACGGCGGTCAATTAAAATTTGCTCATGGTCGTTCCAAATTACAGCTACGCCAATAATTTTGTGCGGTGGGAAAGAACTAGTTGCACTCATATGAATATTCGGTGGCGGTGAAAAGTATTTGCAGCAAGAATCCAAAGTTGACAATTTGGGATCAACCTAAAATTGAACCATAGCAAAAATCGGCAAAATAAACTTAGTTTCTGCCGAGTTTGCGATTTATTTTTAGGAGAGTTAGCTTAGAAAAATTTTACATGAAATTAAGTTTAATGGGTTTATCCATGACGTAACGAGGCATAAACCCAATAATGTTGAATTTTTTTGGCAAAGACTTGAAATTGTTAGTCAATTTCGTGATGATTATGTTCGGTTCCTTGCAAAACAGCTTCAAAATTCATTCTCTGTTCGGCGTTCCGCAGAAAATAACCACTAATCATCGCGGAAGCGAGTAGCTGTCCCAGACTTTCCCGGCTGGTGGTGACTGTGATGTCGAAGTGTTCTGAAGGTAGGTTACCTAATAATCCAATGATATTACGCTCCATTACCTGAAAAACTTCCGAAGAAGTAGGTTTGGATAGCTGGGTAACTGTGTCCGGACTCAGGGATTTAACGTATTGCCATAGCAAGTTACTTGCTTCTGACTCACCGTTAAAGAATTCTGAGACTCTATTGGATTTGTTACTCATGTTGTACCTCCTGTACTATCACTACTAGCGTAGTGTAGTGTTTGCAACTTTAATAGTAAATGCCTGTTTTTTACTAAATTTTACTGGCTATAAACTATTTATATCAACTAATGTAACAGTCTCATTCCTAGATTGAAGTCGGTGGAACCGTACCGAAAGTAGCGTATTTTCTCCTCTCAACATAGTATTTGTTTTGCATCAGCATTTCTTGTAGAGACGCGATGCATCGTTTCTCTACATTTGAAGGAACACCAGAAAAAATATTATCCCATCTTGTGAGATAGGCAGCATATGGCTACGCTCACGCCCAGTCCTGCCCCTCCTTAGTGATTAGCAGGCAAGATGCCTGCTCCACAAGGAAATTTGTGATATCTTTTTTATTTGTCAGTCCCTTAACTCGCCAAGTATTCATTCATGTTGGCTTTAGACTTGCGAAGTTTAGTTAAAGCTTCCCGTTCAATTTGCCGGACTCGTTCGCGGCTGATGTTCAGGAGGTCACCAATTTTTGCTAGGGTTAGAGCTTGTCCATCCAGTAACCCAAAGCGTAGTTTCAGCACTTCCTTTTGTTGTGGGGTGAGTTCCTCCATCAGACGCTCTAAGTCATAAGATAGGGAAGATTGCATGACAAACTCTTCTGGAGAAGCGCCTGGATCTTCCAACATTTCTCCCAGTTCGGTGTCGTAGTTATCTCCCAAACGTAAGTCTAAGGATAGAGGTAACCGCGCTCTTTCGAGATACTCTCGTACTTGCTTTGGTGTTAACTCTAATTCTTGGGCGAGTTCAGCAGCCGAAGGTGCGCGTCCTAGTTGCTGAGATAACTGGCGCTGTGCCTTTTTAATTTTATTTAATTTTTCAGTAATGTGAATTGGTAGCCTGATAGTACGAGCTTTTTCAGCGATCGCTCTGGTGATGGCTTGACGTATCCACCAATAAGCATAGGTCGAAAATCTGTAGCCCTTGGTCGGGTCAAATTTTTCTACACCCCGCTGCATCCCGATACTACCTTCTTGAATCAAATCTAGTAGGTCAACGTTACGCTTAATATACTTTTTGGCAACGGATACCACTAAACGCAAATTGGCTTCTACCATCTTGCGTTTCGCAATTTCACCGTCGGCGATCGCATCGTTCAACTGTGCTACTTCTAAATTTGCGGCTATGGCCCACTCTTCTAGACTCGGTTGGCGATCCAGCTGGTTGACAAGAGAGTCCCTGACTTCATGCAAGGTACGGGAACATTGCACCTGTTTGCCATAGCAAATCTCTTCCTCGTGGGTTAAGAGTGGCACACGGCCAATCTCACGCAGGTAAGTCCGCACGAGGTCTGTGGCTGTCTGAGCGGTCTTCATGGCGCTACTCTGTGGTAATGATGGATTTGACGGTGGGGTCATTGATAGATGCTGCTACGGGGGTATTACCCAGTTAGACTGAGAACCCATATTCAGGTTTGTAGTTTACGCGTCCGATATATTCGGTTGCTCATATTAATCAAATTTAGGGTCTTAATTGCTAGACGCTACGATGGTTTTTCATTTTTTACAAGTGCCGGAGGTTAGATAAAAGGTAATAAAGAAAAAAACTTATGTATTCTTGATTATTAATAATTGTAACCTTTATGAGAAAAAATGGAAAGACCTGTGGACTCGATTTTTTTTTGCTTTTTCCGATCACATCAAGCGTAAATTGCTGTTTACGGAGAAGGAGAAGCAAAATTTCCTTGCCTGCTGGATTTTGCCGATGTTCTTACCGATATAACAATGGTTACCATAGATCATCGCCTCTTCCTATTTCAACCTAGCCGCGTCGGTGCTATTCAGTCAGCGAATAAGACCAACCTAGCCGCCTACAGCAATTCACTACAGCCTTCAAACCTTGATAATACTGGAATCCACAGATATCGTGCCTGAAGATTAATTGTGTTAGTGACAGAGATAATTTATTTTGCCCACAACGAGAACCTGTTTTACTACTGAGATAAAGTTTATCCACAACTTTCAACCTCTCAATCAAAGGCACTGACTTTTACCAACAGGACTGAGACTACTCGTTTCCGGGAAAATATTGCTTGAGCAGATAGCATGATGTTTCGTGCAGAAAAAAATAATTCCTCATATTTCTTAACATAACTCAATGCAAACAATAATCATGCTTCTATAATAATTGCTTAATTTTTCTTGTAAATACTGCTTAATGCAGATTAAGTAAAGAAGATGGGGGAAATTATTTATGCCAATTTTCCCCCATAGCACCCAACTTCCTACGCAAAGTTAAGTCTCCTCCTACTTTCTAAGCTTTTAGCCTAGATCAAGAACTGTGCTGTAATCTTGGATAACTTTTACGTCTAAAGTAGTAGTCTGTAGGGAATGGATAGCGGCCACAGTAGCTCTTGCTCCGGCGATAGTAGTAATAATGGGGATTTTGTAAGCTAAGGCTGTGCGCCGGATTAACCTAGCATCAGTTTGGGCTTCTTCCCCTGAAGGCGTGTTAATGATCAGTTGAATGTTCTGATTTTTAATCGCATCTAGAACGTGGGGACGACCTTCATGGAGTTTCAGGACTAACTCCACATCTAAGCCGTTTTCCTGGAGGACACGGCGTGTACCTAATGTGGCCATTACCGTAAAGCCCAATCGGATCAGTTCCTTAACTACATTAACGGCATCAGATTTGTCGCGATCGCTCATGGAGACAAAGACAGTACCTTTGAGGGGTAAAAACTCTCCCGCCGCTAATTCTGCCTTAGCAAACGCCCGCCCAAAGTCTCTGTCGATTCCCATCACTTCACCAGTTGAGCGCATTTCAGGGCCTAATATCGTATCAGTTCCTGGAAATTTATTAAAGGGTAATACTGCTTCTTTGACAGCAATATGGGCTGGAATCACTTCCTTGGTAAAGTTAAGTTCCTCTAAGGTTTTACCCGACATAATCAAGGATGCGACTTTTGCCAAAGGTATACCTGTAGATTTAGATACAAATGGTACTGTGCGCGAGGCGCGGGGGTTGGCTTCCAAAATATAAACTTGGGGAGAATAACCTTGAGCGCCCACAACAGCAAATTGGATGTTCATCAATCCCACAACTGATAAGGCTTGGGCTAACTGCACAGTCCAAGTGCGTATTTGGTGCAGAACTGCTGGTGATAGGGAAATAGATGGTAAAGAACAAGCCGAATCTCCTGAGTGAATCCCCGCTTGCTCAATGTGTTCCATGATGCCACCAATCACTACTTTTCCGGTATGATCGGCGATCGCATCCACATCAACTTCGATAGCATTTTCCAAGAACTTATCGATTAAAATTGGATGTTCTGGTTCCACCAGCACCGCAAAGGTCATGTAACGTTCCAACTCCGTATCAGAATAGACGATTTCCATCGCCCGACCCCCCAACACGTAACTAGGACGCACAACTACTGGATAGCCAATGCGTTTCGCGACAATCAGCGCATCTTCGTAACTGCGAGCAATTCCATTAGGTGGTTGAGCAATATTTAGCTCATTGAGAATCTTCTCAAACCGTTCCCGATTTTCCGCCATGTCGATAGAATCCGGGGATGTTCCCCAAATTTTGGTGGGGAGAGACGGGTTATTTTTGAGAAACTGTTCTAAGGGAACCGCTAATTTCAGGGGTGTTTGACCACCAAACTGAATAATTATGCCTACAGGATTTTCCGCTTCGATAATATTGATCACGTCTTCTTTGGTCAACGGCTCAAAGTAGAGGCGATCGCTTGTGTCATAATCTGTAGAAACCGTCTCAGGATTAGAATTGACCATAATTGTCTCAAATCCCGCCTTCTTCAATGCATAAGCGGCGTGACAACAACAATAGTCAAACTCAATTCCCTGTCCAATCCGGTTCGGACCACCGCCCAAAATCATCACCTTCGGCTTCGTTGTGGGTAAAACCTCGGTTTCGTCTTCGTAGGTAGAGTAATAGTACGGAGTAAAGGCTTCAAACTCAGCCGCACAGGTATCCACAGTTTTATAAACTGGGATTACTCCTAACTCTTTGCGGTAATTGCGAACTTCATCTTCAGTGGTTTTCGTGGCAAAGGCAATTTGGCGATCGCTAAAACCGTCACGTTTGACTTCATACAGTTGCTCTTTTGTCAATTGGCTTAAAGGAGTCCGCTTCAAGAATTTTTCCACATCCAGCATTTGCTGCATTTTATCCAGAAACCACGGATCAATAGCCGTAAGTTCGTAGATTTCCTCAGTACTTATCCCCAGTTGTAAAGCATGACGCACCGAGAAAATCCGGTCAGGATGAGGTGTTCGCAGTTGAGCGCGAATTTGTTCACCACTGGGTAACTTTTCAGCTTGGTCGCAACCCCAGCCAGCCCGTCCAGTTTCTAAGGAACGCAACGCCTTTTGGAAAGATTCATTAAATGTCCGCCCAATGGCCATTGCTTCACCCACCGACTTCATTTGAGTAGTCAGCACAGGGTCAGAACCGGGGAACTTTTCAAAAGCGAAGCGGGGGATTTTGGTAACTACATAGTCAATAGTCGGCTCAAAGGATGCGGGGGTTTGCTTGGTGATATCGTTTTTGATTTCATCCAGGCTATAGCCCACAGCCAGCTTGGCCGCAATCTTCGCAATGGGGAAACCTGTGGCTTTAGAAGCCAAAGCCGAACTGCGCGAAACACGGGGATTCATTTCAATGACTACCACATCCCCATTCACGGGATTTACAGCAAATTGGATATTAGAACCACCAGTTTCGACCCCAATCTCGCGGATAATTTTAATCGCCATATCCCGCAGGCGCTGATATTCTTTATCAGTCAGAGTTTGGGCGGGGGCGACGGTAATCGAGTCGCCTGTGTGGATACCCATAGGGTCAATATTTTCGATGGAACAGATAATCACGACGTTATCTGCTAAATCGCGCATGACTTCTAATTCGTATTCTTTCCAACCGAGTAAAGATTGGTCAATCAGAATTTGGGAAACAGGGCTAGCATCAATACCTACCTGTGCCATTTCTTCAAATTCTTCTTTGTTGTAGGCAATACCACCACCAGTACCACCCATTGTAAAGGCAGGACGAATAATTAGGGGATAAGTGCCAATTTTTTGGGCAATTTCCTTAGATTCTGCTAAAGATGAGGCTGTACCACTAGGACAAACAGCTACTCCTATCTTAGCCATCGCCTCGTTAAAAAGTTTACGATCTTCGGCTTTTTCTATCGCTGGTAACTTTGCGCCAATTAACTCAACGTTATACTTATCCAATGCGCCATTTTTCGCCAGGGCTACAGCCAGATTCAGCGCAGTTTGTCCTCCCATTGTGGGTAGCAGAGCATCAGGACGCTCTTTAGCAATAACTTTTTCGACGAAATCCGGTGTTAACGGCTCAATATAGGTGCGATCAGCCGTTTCTGGATCGGTCATAATCGTGGCGGGGTTAGAATTGACTAACACCACTTCATAGCCTTCTTCTCGTAGGGCTTTACAGGCTTGAGTCCCAGAGTAGTCAAACTCACAGGCTTGTCCGATGACGATAGGGCCAGAACCTAACAGCAGTATTTTATGTATGTCTTGACGGCGGGGCATAGTAGTTGGGTTTGAGTAAGAGAATACAAATCCTGATTATTTTAAGGGTCTTTACGCTCGGTAATATGATTTATTATTAAGTTTTCCAAGTTTGAGTTAGCACAGACCTTCGTCTTAATCATTTGGAAGCCCAGCAATTTTATCAGGAAAACTGCTGTAGCTAAAGTTTATCAATGCCATAGGCGTAGGCACAGCCTGCCTTAGACATCACCACTCTATATTCCGGGGCGGTAAAGCCCGCCTATGCTGATTTCTGCGGTGTACCTCACTCTCTCAACCGAGAAGCTGAGATTCCCGACTTCTTGAAGAATACATCTGGCGACTAGGGGGTAATACCCCTCATAGTATAGTCTATGTTCTTTTTACTGTTGTTTATATAGCCTTTCCTAGTCTGCTGAGGTACGAATTTATCTGTGTACTCTGCGAGAAGCCGCTAACGCGTCTACATCTATGTTCATCTGTGGTCGAATAATTTTGTAGTACTTATTGAAACGGGAATTGCTATAGTGAATTTCTGGTGTGAACAATTTTAATTAATTCTCAGTCAGAATAGGCTTATTTGTTGGCACATAGTGTCATGTTAACTAATTACATGATGAAATAATTAACTATTTATCTCATCAACATTTTATTAGTAGTTTAATTTGCATCTCTCAACTTAATAGAAATTTTTTCCTCTTACGCAAATTGCCCATATTTTTTAATATTTATTGCTTACGTAGATAATGTTTGTTGTATCACTTTTTATTTATACTAAATTTATCTAAAAACAGGCTGAAATTCCCCACATTCAAAATACCTGAATAAAAACAAAGTTTGCTTACGTAAGCTCATTTGGTATATTCTCATCAGAAAATGGGTTTAAATTAAAAATGGCAGAGAGTAGTCAAATACTCCTGCCACTTTTATATTCCTTTAAGGTTTAAGTCTGCCAACTCTTTCCTCAGTGTAGACTTCACCAAACTGAAATTATCAAAGGACTAATTTTGAGCAGGTTGGACAAATCCTAAAGTTAAGCTATCTTTAGCGAGGAAGTGAGCTAAATGATAAGCGCGTTCTTCAGTTTTTAACAGAATTTGCTCATAAAGATAACGTGTACCACGGTCGCCCAAGCTCTCTGCTTGAGAGGCTTGACGACGAATAACGTTCAGGATGGCTTGTTCTGCGGCCAAGTCATTTTCTACCATTTGGCGACAAGAATATACGCCATCGGGTTCTTGTTCAAAACAGGTTAATTCTGCTAATTTGC
>REBL01000098.1 GCA_007692755.1 Nodularia sp. (in: cyanobacteria)
AGTAATTCAGTGAATAAGACTCAAAACAGATGATTATTTTAAATATAAAAATTAATTAAAAAGAATTAAATCCTTGATTAAATTGAGTTCTAGCACCAAAAATTACCACTCCCATTTGGTTTCTCAAGTGAAAAAGCAGATTATCTAAGTTTTGCTCTAAGGCATGTCCTAAAGATTGGTCATTCATCTCGCTGATGCCTGCGGTGACTGTGTTTCCTTCACGTCCCTCTACCATCTTCATTTGTTCTTCTGTTATTTCATTAAGAAGCTGTTGATCATTGCTAGGGTACAAGTCATAAATTTTTATCCTGGCCATGTAATTTACTCCTTAAAGACTTACAGTAAAACTCAGTACGACCTTGGAAAAGTTTTTGTTTCAAACTTATAATCTGTTCTTTATATTTTGCAATTTGATGGAAAAAAGTCAATATAATTTGATGATTTCCTAGACAATACTCAAGTAATTGTGTCTTTAAAAGAGTTATTTTTATAGTATTAACAGTTTTTTATATTGGATATTTTACATACGCATAGAGACGCGATACATCGCGCCTCTAAGTAAGTTTTAATTCTGCGCCTGTGTTTGTGAACTGGGAATTGTCACATCTATGGGCGTTACTGATGCTGCTAGCTGTGTCAATGGGGGTTGTATGGCGGTTTGATTCCCCACTACTAGAGTTACCAGTTGTTCTGGTTTGAGGTATTCTCTCGCTACTCGTTGCACGTCAGCTTCTGTTGTGGCGGCTACGGCTTTTTGATAGCGAAATAAGAAGTCAGCCGGATAGCCGTAATATTCGTATCGCATTAACCGTGATAAGGTTTGGCTGGGGTTTTGAAAGTTAAATACAAAAGAATTAAGTGTGGATTCCTTGGCAAATGCTAGTTCCTGTGCTGTGACTGGTTCAGCTTGGATACGCGTAATTTCAGCTTGTAAGGCTTGGACAAACTGGACTGTAGCATCTGATCGCGTTTGTCCGCCGGCGATAAACATTCCTGGATAGTCGAAGCGGGGACTCCAGTAGCCATATACAGAGTAAGCTAAACCTTGGCGCGATCGCACTTCGTTTAATAAGCGTCCACCAAATCCATTTAATACCCCATTCATGACATCCAAGGCGGCATAATCAGGACTGTTAAATTTACCGCCGAGATGCCCCATCAACACACTACTCTGAGTTAGTTGTGGTTGATCGACATAAAATACACCACCTGTATGAGCTGGCGTTACTTCTGATAATTGGGGCTGAGTCATTTGGGGGCGGGGTTGCCAATCGCCGAACTTGGCTTGAATGAGCGATCGCATTTTTTGCGATTCAAAATCCCCCACTATCCCTAAAATCAGATTATTAGGATGAAAATATTCCTGGTAAAACTGGACTAAATCCTCACGAGAAATATTATCCAGCGTCGCATACTCAGTGATACGAGCATAGGGGCTATCTTTGCCATAAATTAACTTCTGAAATTCCCGCCTAGCAATACCATCTGGACTGTCATTCCGGCGGGCAATACTACCCCTAGCCTGGGTTTTGGCTAAATCTAACTGTCTTTGGTCAAATGCTGGCTCTCTGAGTACCTCAGCGAACAAATCAAACACTGTTTCTAAATCTTCAGTCAGGGATTCAAAGCTAGCACTACCGGAAGCTTCACCAATGCCCGTTTCCACATTAGCGGCACGTTGTTCTAACATCTGATTAATCTGATCTGCCGAATGCTTCTGAGTGCCACCAGTCCGCATCACTGAACCAGTAAAACCAGCTAGCCCAACTTTATCAGCTGGTTCCAAGCGATCGCCAGTCCTGATTAAAGCTGTACCATTCACTAAAGGTAGATCGTGATCCTCCATCAAATACACAACCAAACCGTTGTCGAGAACAAACCGCTCATGTTCGGGTAATCTAATCTCAGGTAAAGGTGCGAGTTCCAACTCAGTGTAATGCTTGGCTTCTGCTGTCGCCGCCAAAGAAAAGTTAAAACTAATCAATAAACAGGCAACAGCCAGCATCAAACTATAAAATAGTCCCTGACTTTTACCCCGCCTCAATTTAAAATTGAACATTCTTAATCCCATCTGCCTTTTACTCTTCTTGTCCTGTCTGCGGTTCTCTTATCCTTGTTTCGACAATAATTTGCCAATGGTGCGATTCTCTGGTGTGAAAGTTGCCTGAGCCACCCGTTGAATATCAGCAGTAGTTACCGCCGAAATTTCATCTAATTGCTGAAACAAATTCCGCCAAGAACCAGTTTTCACCTCTGCTTCCAATAACTGCTGTGCCATACCCATATTGGAATTCAGGCTACGTAATAAACTCGCTCGTGCTTGGGTTTTCACTCGTTGCAAGTCAGCCGCCGCCACAGGTTCGGTTTTCAATTTTTCGATTTCTTGCCGCAAAGCTATAGCCACCTCATCCACTGTGTGTCCAGGAGCCGTGAGAGCATAAAACAACATCAAATTTGGGTACTTATCCCCAGGAAAGCCACTAAAACCCTGAGCATTTAATGCCAAACTCTGGTCTTCTACCAAAGATTTATACAACCGTGATGTGCGCCCATTACTTAATAAACCGCTAATGATTTCATATACTGCATCATCGGGATGAGTCACTGATGGGCGGTGATAACCTTCTAAATACCAAGGTTGAGAAGGTAGTTCTAAAGTAAATTCTCTTGTTTGGGTTTGCGGTGGTTCAGCCTGAATATCTGCTATGGCTTTGGGTCTGGCTTCATAGCGGCCAAAATAAATTTTTGCCAGCCTTTGCACTTCCGCCGGATCGACATCTCCCACCACAGCAATGGTTAAATTACTGGGTACATAGTAAGCATCAAAGAAGTTCTGCACATTTTCCGGTGTGAGATTACGAATATCTTCTTCATAACCAATCACCGGTCGCCTGTAGGGATGGACGGTAAAAGCAGTATCAATAAAATTCTCCACCATCATGCCGATAGGAGAATTATCTACCCGCATCCGCCGTTCTTCTAAAATTACATCTTTTTCTTTGTAGAACTCCCGACGCACCACAGGTTCTAAAAATCGCTCTGACTCCAGCGACATCCACAGTTTTAATTTATTAGCAGGAAAACTGTAAAAATACTTGGTAGCCTCTGCTGAAGTAGTAGCATTTAAGCCTACACCCCCAGCTTGGTTGACAATTTGCCCCAATTCATTTTGTATAACTAGCTGATCTGCTTGGGACTCTACTTGCTTAAATTCAGTTTGCAATTGAGCCAAATCATCTTCTTTACCATTGGCTTTTGCTGTTCTAATTTGGGTATCCAATTCTTCTAAGCGGTTGAGTAAAAGTTTTTCGGCTTCGTAGTCTTTTGTGCCGATGCGCGTCGTGCCTTTAAATGCCAAATGCTCTAGAAAGTGGGCTACACCAGTTTGACCGTCTGGCTCATCTACACCACCCACATCAGCGTAAGTTAAAAAAGAAACTACAGGGGCTTGATGCCGTTCCAAGACGATGAATTTCAACCCATTTTCTAGGCGAAACTCTGTTAATTGCTCAATTACCCGATCTAAATAAGGTTGAATTGAACTTTTTTCTGGTGGGGTTTGACGAAATTGTCGAATTCTTTGTAGAGGATTTGCAGTTTGAGTTTGAGCCAGAGCCATGTCTGGAAGTAAACCTGACCAGCAAATTACCAGTACCATCAAAATGGTCGAGAGCCGACGCAATGTGATAGTAACTTTATTTGACCAATCCAAAATTGAATGAATGGGCTGATTCATAAGCGACAACAAAAGCTCCATTACCTGAGAAATATGCTATGTAACAAACAGGGCGTTAACCTGGTATTAAGCTTTTTATGCTTTTTGTACCGGAAGTTAGACAATAATGATACAAGTCGCGTTCCGAAAATTACACATTAATTGTTATGCGAGTTTTTAATTCACCTGCACCTTCAGAAGCACAAACACGTACCCGCATTTTACAAGCGGCACAGAAGTTATTTGCTTCTAAGGGCTTTGATGGCACTACCACCCGCGACTTAGCCCAAGCAGCAGGGGTTGCTGAAGGCACTTTGTTTCGTCATTTTTCCAATAAAAAATCTATTTTAGTGGAAGTAGCTACTACTGGCTGGGTGGATATTCTAACAGATTTGCTCACAGAATTGAGCGAAATGGGCAGTTATAAGGCGATCGCTCAAGTTATGCGCCGCCGGATGTGGAATT
>REBL01000029.1 GCA_007692755.1 Nodularia sp. (in: cyanobacteria)
CGAGTTTTGCAGCTTACTCGTTGTCACCCCTTTTTAGTGCAGCTGCTTTGTGGGGAAATTATTGTCTTAAAAAATGAACAAGCTCCTGCAATTCGGCGTTTAGCAACATTAGCAGATGTAGAAGCAGCCATACCCGAAGCTTTGCAGAGTGGTGGCTTTTTCTTTGCTGATATTCACAATAACCAAGTAGATGCCAATGGACGCGATATTTTACGCTATATTGCTGCTCAAGGGGAAGGGGCTATTGTCAGCAAGTTAAGTTTATCACAACAGTTTAATGATGTTTGGCAAAGAACAATTGAACTGTTATTACAACGGGAGTTAATTGAGGAAGTTGCAGAGGGTTATTGCTTCCAGGTGGAGTTAATTCGGCGGTGGTTTACTCAGTAGTTGAACATTTATCAGCGTTGACACTACTTTTCCAATTTTAAAATATAGAGTCAGGACTTACGTAACCAACCACGTATTTTCGTCATTGCGACCGTAGGGTAGCAATCTCAAAGCCTTGATTTTCGTAGCGAGTGCGTAAGTCCTAATAGAGTTTTGCGTCTATCGCGTAAAGTGATAATCAAGGTATTCGTCCCACTTGTTAAACTGGCTGAAAATTTATATGAATCCTCACGAAAGTGATGCAAAACAAGCGGCTACGTCATCGAAAGCATGGAGTAGTTGGCAAGAAAATCTCACTCTTATTGCGATCGCCTTATGTTTGGCAATCCTGATTAGGACTTTTATTGCTGAACCCCGGTACATCCCATCAGACTCTATGCTACCTACATTACACACAGGCGATCGCCTGGTGGTAGAAAAAGTCTCTTATCGTTTTCACCCTCCTATATCGGGGGATATTATCGTTTTTCAGCCACCTGAAGAATTACAAAAACGGGGATATCCCTCAGACCAAGCTTTTATTAAGCGGGTGATTGGTGTCCCTGGAAAAATACTCAAGGTGACTAACGGGAAAGTTTACCTCGACGGTGAACCCTTAACAGAAGACTACATCGCTGAACCACCCAATCAGCCATTCCCACCAGTACAAGTCCCAGAAGACAAGTTTTTTGTCATGGGAGACAACCGTAACGATAGTAACGATTCTCGCTACTGGGGCTTTTTACCAAGACAAAATATCATCGGTCGAGCAACGTTTCGTTTTTGGCCCCCAGATCGCATTGGCTTTATCGAAAACTAAACCCCCACTCCCCACTCCCTACTCCCTACTCCCCACTCTCTACTCCCCATCCCTGTGATATCATGGGAGACTGCTGCATACATTTATAAAAACTAGAAAGTGAATCGATCATGGCTC
Organism: Nodularia sp. (in: cyanobacteria); assembly: GCA_007692755.1. Classification (GTDB taxonomy): domain Bacteria; phylum Cyanobacteriota; class Cyanobacteriia; order Cyanobacteriales; family Nostocaceae; genus Nodularia. Next base: position 1,307 of record REBL01000029.1, read on the forward strand.
TGACGCAACAGCGCAAACAAGAAATAATGTCGAACTATCAAGTTCACGAAACCGATACTGGATCTGCCGAAGTTCAAGTAGCCATGCTGACCGACCGCATTAGTCGTCTTAGCTTACATCTCCAGGCCAATAAAAAAGACCATTCTTCCCGCCGGGGTTTGTTGAAGATGATTGGACAGCGCAAGCGTCTTCTTGCCTATATCCACCAAGGTAGTCGGGAAAAATATCAAGGTTTAATTGCTCGTCTCGGTATTCGTGGATAGGAACTATCGCTTATGTCTGCTGAAGAATCTGAGCGCAGTCGCTTACCTTTTGAACCAAAAACAAAGCGCCAAAAACCCCCCAAAGCTATAAGCAAACCACAAGCACAGCCAAAGGCTAACGTAAAACAGCCTAGTAAGCAGCCACCTTTCAATAAACAAGAGATGGCAATTCCCCAAGTTGTCAGCCAAAGAATGATCCGGCGGGTAGCTGTATTCTGTGGTGTACCAACAGCTTTGGGGATTACAACCCTAGTAGTCAGCTATTTACTGGCTATTTACTCCGAGATTCAACTGCCTCCCATTGCCGTGTTATTGGTGAATATGGGATTGTTTGGGATAGGAGTTGTGGGGATAACTTATGGTGTTCTCTCAGCCTCATGGGATGAAGAAAGAGCCGGAAGCCTATTGGGTTTGGGTGAATTTAGTACCAATTGGGGTCGAATGCTGGAAGTTTGGCGCGAAACTCGGCAAAAAAACGTATGAAGCTTGGCGCTCAGATATCAGAATCACTGCGGTATTAAGTAGATTTTCCAGTTAATGTTGAAGTGGAAATTTTCTAACTTCAACATTACGAATTCAAAATTTATCATGTTTTGATTAAAACTTAATACTCAGCCGTAAAACTACTGAGCGCCCTCTGTTTTGCCATCACTAAATATTTAAACTAAATTTCAATTAAATACAAAGAAGCAAGAGAAGCAAGATAAATTGGCTCCTACTGGTTTGAGGTTTAAGTCAACTAATCAGGTAATTTAAAATGATTGTAGTCATGAAAAGCGGTTCCCCAGAAATGGAAATCAACCGCATTAGCGAAGAACTAATTAGCTGGGGACTAATACCAGAAAAAATCATCGGTCAACACAAGGTGGTAATTGGTTTAGTCGGTGAAACAGCCAGATTAGACCCGTTACAAATTCAGGAAGTCAGCCCCTGGATTGAGCAAGTATTGCGGGTAGAGCTACCATACAAACGAGCCAGCCGTCAGTTTCGTCACGGGGAAGCTTCGGAGGTTGTAGTTAATACTCCCAATGGAGACGTGACATTTGGGGAACACCATCCTTTAGTGGTTGTGGCTGGCCCTTGCTCAGTAGAAAATGAAGAAATGATTGTAGAAACAGCATTGCGCGTTAAAGCCGCAGGCGCTAAGTTTTTACGTGGTGGCGCATACAAACCCCGAACTTCTCCTTATGCCTTCCAAGGTCATGGTGAAAGTGCTTTAGAATTATTGGCAAAGGCGCGGTCAGCGAGCGGTTTGGGGATTATTACAGAAGTAATGGATGCCGCCGAACTGGATATGATCGCTGAGGTGGCTGATGTCATCCAGGTGGGAGCAAGGAATATGCAAAACTTCTCTCTGCTGAAAAAAGTGGGCGCGCAACCAAAACCAATTCTTTTAAAGCGGGGAATGGCAGCTACGATTGAAGATTGGTTGATGGCAGCTGAATATATTTTGGCCGCGGGAAATCCGAATGTGATTTTATGTGAGCGGGGAATTCGCACCTTTGACCGCCAACACACTCGTAATACTTTGGATTTGTCGGTGGTACCAGTTTTGCGAAAGCTAACTCACTTGCCAATTATGGTTGATCCTAGTCATGGTACAGGCTGGTCTGAATTTGTGCCGGCTATGGCTATGGCGGCGATCGCAGCTGGAACTGATTCTCTGATGATTGAGGTTCACCCCAACCCCACTAAAGCCTTATCTGATGGGCCACAATCCCTAACACCAGAGCGTTTTGACTACTTAATGCAAGAATTAGCCGTGATTGGTAAAGCGGTGGGACGTTGGCCACAACCGGTAGTAGCTCTCACTTAAATTACCAGAAAATAACTTTAAAAATTAGGAGTCAGTTCGTGAAATATACTGCTGACTCCTAACTTGACGTGAGTCTCCAAGGAAGGCGCACCTGCGAGAAGGGCGAAAGAAACCTTTCTGTTTTCTTAGGAGTTCGACGGATCTAAGCCACATTTTTGTCCAAAGTCCAATAGTTAAAAGGGTAGCTTTTATCCTATTATTTTTGGTCAATTACTAGTTAAATTTAAACTAATAACTCCTGCAATAATTAATACCATTGAAATAATTTTAATGAGAGAAATAGATTCTCTAAAGAATAAGATACCAACCATTGATATGATCATTGTTCCCACACCTGACCAAACAGCATAAGCTATCCCAATATCTAATTTTTTTAATGCAATGGTTACAGAAATTAAACTCATAGCATAAAAGACAAATATTAAAATACTGGGCAGAGGTTTCGTAAAGCCTACTGAAAATTTCATGAATGTGGTTCCAGAAACCTCAAACATAATACCTAAAACCAGATATAACCAACTTGACAATGTTTTTCCCTTTTTACTTATACGTTTAAACAACATTTTTTCTAATCGCATTAAATCAAGTGAAAAATATTTAATTAATAAACTAAGCATTGCAAATCAACTAGAACTTACGCACTCGCCACGAAAATCAAGGCTTTGAGATTGCTAGCAGCCCAAGGCACGCTACGCGGTAAGCGCAGCTATGCCCTTTAGGGCTTTACCCTACGGTCGCAATGACGGAAATACGTGGTTGGTTACGTAAGT
>REBL01000200.1 GCA_007692755.1 Nodularia sp. (in: cyanobacteria)
GGCTGCGGGGGTAAAAAGAAACTGAACAAAGGCTTCTGCTACTTCGCGGTTACCTTGCCGATCCACATAGCTATCTACTACGGCAATAGGGCTATCAATAGAAATATTAATATCGGGAACTACATAAGGTAAATCCTGTCCCTGCTGTTTAGCTAAGATGACTTCGTTTTCATAATTGATGAGTGCATCTCCCTGTCTTTGGACAAAGAAGGCATCAGTGGCTTCGCGGGCATCTCTTGGTAAAACTGGCACGTTGGCGTAGACCTTCGTTACAAAGTCTTGAGCTTGTTCTTCTGTGCCACCAGTTTGGGTCACCTTTCCCCACAAGGCCATGTAATTCCAACGCGCGCCGCCGGATGTTTTGGGGTTGGCGGTGACCACGCTGACATCATCGCGGGCTAAATCATCCCAGCTTTCAATATTTTTGGGGTTGCCTTCACGGGTAACGATTACGCCGACAGAACTGTGAACAATACCGTCGCCATTGGGTGTCTTTTTCTCCCAACCTGGTTGAATTAGTCCGGCATCCTGGATTTGCTGGGTGTCTGCTGATAGTGCTAGGGCTACTATGTCGGCTTCTAAACCGTTAATCACCGCACGGGTTTGGGAGCCTGAGCCGCCGTAACTTTGACCAAAGGTGACTGTCTGTCCGGTTTTTTCTCGCCAGTATTCGACAAATAGGGGAATAATGTTTTTATATGCGGCACGGGTGACGGCGTAACTCACCAGGGTAAGTTCTTTTCTTCCCGAAGCGCTGCTATTACCAGGAGAACAGGCAGCGATCGCAATACTTAAGCTAACTACTACCAAAAACAGCGAAATAAAGCTTTTTAACGATGTGCGTTGCCATCGATTCCAATTATCCAGCCACATATCGACCTGATGCTCCTGAATTTAAATCTACAGTTAATCGATTAAGATTTAGTATTTTAGCAATTAGTCATAGATATTACAGATAACTCAGTGAAATAGCAAGACAATCACCATATTCTTGATTGAGATTATGGTGATTAAATCACATTCATTAAAGATTACCGATTATTCTTAAATTTTTGACTTTTGACTTTTGACCCTTCTCTGCGAGACACTACGTGGTAAGCGCAGCTATGCCGTAGGCTTTACGGCTATGCTCAGGGTAAACTTTTGACTTGCGCTTTGCGGTGCGGTGCTAAACTGTGCCAAATCTCCGCTCTCGTTGTTGGTATGCACACAAAGCGCGGTAAAACTCAGTCCGGTCAAAATCTGGCCAAAGAGCATCAGTGATATAAATTTCTCCATAAGCCATTTGCCAGAGGAGGAAATTTGAAAGCCGCATTTCGCCACTGGTACGGATTAATAAATCGGGGTCAGTAATTCCGGCTGTGTAAAGGTGACGCTCAAATAACTGTTCATCAATTTGATCAGGTTGAATGAGACCTTGCTGGACTTTGTGAGCGATCGCGCGGCAAGCTTGTAAAATTTCCTGCCGTCCACCATAATTAGTCGCTACCGTAAACCGAATAGCTTGATTATGGCTTGTTTCTGCCATTGAGCGGGAAATTTCGGCTTGAAGCGATCGCGGCAAAGCACCTAAATTGCCCACAAATTGAATTTGCACATTCTCCTCGACCATTTCCCGCAGTTCTTGGCGGAGAACCCTTTGAAACAAAGTCATCAAAAAATCTACCTCTTCCTGGGGTCTTTTCCAGTTTTCAGTAGAAAAAGCATAAGCCGTTAGTGCCTGAATACCCCAATCTTTACAACAACGCAGCAGATCCTTGAGGGCATCCACTCCGCGCTTATGTCCCATAATTCTGGGTAGACCTTGACGTTTAGCCCATCGACCATTGCCATCCATAATCACTGCGACGTGTTTTGGCAGGAGTTCTCGTTTTAAGTCAGAGGGTAAATTTTGCAATTCAGTTTGTTGTGCTGTCATTTTTTATTTCGAGAAGCGGTCGATGGTAATCCGAGTAAACGTGAAACTAGTCCTATTGCCTTACGACCCATCTGATGACCCAAACCTAACAGACTAGGAGCAACAGCTTCCCGATCTACAGTAGTCGATAATCGAGCATCTAAAGACTCTTTGAGTGTCCTAATGGTCAGTGGTCTATTGAGATTTCCTCGTTCCGCTAAGGAAATTGAACCCGTTTCTTCTGATACAACGACACAGATACAATTTTCGACCCGCTCAGTAATTCCCATCGCTGCCCGATGGCGTGTTCCCAACTGGCGCGAGGCTGTGCGTCCCGAAAGTGGTAAAATTATACCTGATGAGACGATACGCGAGCCACGGATCAAGGTTGCCCCATCGTGCAGTAAAGTTTTGGGCTGAAAAATTGTCTGGATAAGTTCCTTAGAAACATCAGCATTCAGCTTGACTCCCGGCACAGAAAAATCCCGCTCGTGAATCGGACCAGTTGTTTCCAAAATCAGCAAAGCTCCTATTCGGTTTTTTGAAAGTTCTTTCACCGCATCCACAATTTCATCAATCACACTATCAGACTTAGGGATTGTTAAACTGGATGGTTTAAATAATTGTTGAAATTCACCACGTCCCACTTGCTCCAAAAATCGGCGAAACTCTGACTGGAGAGCAACTGCCATCGCCACAGCGCAGCCAATCACCAACTTTTCTAGAACAAAATTTAGCAGTGGTAGACCCATTCTGCCACTGATTGCTGAGGCTAGCATTAAGATAATAAAACCCCGTACCATCCATAGTGTTCGGCGCTCACTAATAATCATTAGGATCATATAGGTCAGCGCTAACACTAATACGATATCCAGAGTCCCAAGCAGCAAGGACTGCGACCATCCCAGGTTTGTCAGCCATTGCTTCGGTGAATCTCTCATGACATCTGGATTACTCTTTGTTCTACCTCAATATTCTGTCATTTCGCTGTTATTTTCATGCCCCAAAGGTTTACGCTTGAGGCATTAACAGTTATCAGTTACCAGTTATCAGTTATCAGTTATGTGACGAGAGAAAGACCACACTAATTAGTGGGAGCTTTGGTGGCGGGTTTAAATTGCTCACATACGCCTGTTGACTGTTGAGTGTTAACTGATTACTTGTTGCACGTTTAGTCTATCTGGTAAACAATCTTGTCGAATCAAGTCCTGATAACTTTCGCGGCGCAAAATTAAATTAGCTTCGCCATTCGCTACTACAACAGCTGCTGGGCGGGGTAAGCGATTATAGTTAGATGCCATACTGTAATTGTAAGCACCAGTTCCCATAATTACGAGAATATCCCCTGGTTCAGTTTTTGGCAGTTGAGCATTTTTAATCAAAATATCCCCTGATTCACAATGCTTACCAGCAATTGTCACTGTTTGGGTGAGCGGAGCAGATACCTTGTTGGCAACTACTGCGCGATAAACTGATTGGTAAGTAATTGGTCGGGGATTATCAGACATACCGCCATCAACTGACACGTAAGTCCGAATTTCCGGTACGACTTTCGATGATCCAATAGTATAGGCCGTGATGCACGCTGTGGCAATAAGCGATCGCCCTGGTTCACATAGCAGTTTCGGCAAAGGCAGATTTGCCTCTATACAAGCTGATTGAATAACTTCACAAATCGCTTTGACCCATTCTTCAATACTGGGGGGATCATCAGATTCGGTGTATCTAATTCCCAGACCACCACCCACATTTAATTCTGTAACGCTTAAACCGTAATTGGCCGCCTTCTGTAACCATTGCACCATCACAGCCGCCAAATCCCGATGAGGTTGGCGTTCAAAAATTTGGGAACCAATATGAGCGTGTAAGCCTACGCAGTTCAAGGAAGGTTGTTGACTGACAAAGGTAAATACTTCGTCTAAATCATTGGGGTCAAAGCCAAACTTACTATCTAAATGTCCCGTTTGAATATATTCGTGAGTATGGCATTCAATTCCTGGTGTTAACCGCAACATGATGCGAATAGGGGCAGATGTACTCGGTGCTGCTTCTGCTATCTCCACCAAAGTCCGCAATTCTTGCCAGTTATCCGCCACAATGGTGGAACCAGAGTCGATGGCTAGAATAAGTTCTTCACGAGATTTATTATTACCGTGGAGGTAGAGTTTGTCAGGACTAACACCAGCATTCAGGGCTGTGTAGAGTTCGCCGCCTGAAACTATATCTATTCCTAAACCTTCAGAGGCTGCGATCGCGCAAACAGCTAAACAATTCCAGGCTTTTGAGGCGTATAATACCTGAGATTCTCCCTGGTAATATTCCTTAAATGTATCCCGGTATTGCTGACAAGCTAAACGCAGCGTTTCTTCATCTAAAATGTACAAAGGTGAACCAAACTGCTGCACTAGGGTTGTGACATCACACCCACCAATTTCCAGGATGTCTTGACTATTAACTTTGGCGGTCAAAGGCAAAAGTTCCTGATTGGGGGAAACATTTACGTTTTGGTTGCGCTTTTGAGGTAAATACTGACTACCAGTATATTGAACCCCAGGGGGGTGAGTCGATACCATAGTTTTTATAAATTTTCCTTGCTCAAAGTTCAAAATTTTTTTTAGCCGTGGCGAGAGAAAGTCTCCCGATTCTCAGTTTACCGAAAATAGAGCGGCAACAGGAGATATGCCTAACTTCTGATCTTCTCCCCTGCACCCGGCCCCCGTTTCTCTTCTCATTCCCCATTCTCCCTAAACGTGACCTCATTAGACTTAAAGCTTAAATTACTGACTTCAGAGGATCTGAGTGCAATCCTGGAATTAGATCAAGCCTGCTTTGGCGGTTTGTGGACTCTGGAGGGCTACCAACGCGAGTTAGACAGTCCTAACAGTGAATTGTTGGGTTTATTTTCCCCGCTTGCTCCCTCAAAGCTTCTAGGATTGGGCTGTTTTTGGGCAATTTTAGACGAAGCACACATTACAATTTTGGCGATTCATCCCCAATATCACCGTCAAGGTTTGGGGCAGGTTTTACTATATTCTTTGCTGAAGGCTGCTTGCGATCGCGGCTTAGAACGATCTACCCTCGAAGTCCGAGCTGCTAATGTGGCGGCTATATCTTTATATCAAAAATTTGGCTTCAAAATAGCGGGGCGGCGTAAGGGTTATTACCAAGATAATGGCGAGGATGCTCTGGTGCTGTGGCTATCAGATTTACAATATCCGCAATTTATAGAAACTTTGGCAAATTGGCAGACTAGTGTGAGCGATCGCTTGCGCCAATCTTTTTGGCAGATGCTTTAATCAGTTAGGACTGAGATCCGGAAAATCGCTAAACCGCGATCAGGATCACATTAATGAGAAAAAATTCAGGTTTCCGGCAAATTATTTGATTAAAATATTTAATCAATATAAATTTTTAATTTTAAATAACATATCAATTGCCGATATTCTTGACTAGATCCTGATGAATATGTTAAAAGTTAATGTTTGTAAATGGTGAGATGAACACTCAACCATAGTTGCCTGTGGCATAGTAGTCAAGCCCAGAAAGGCTGGTAGACTCAAGCCCCTCAGTATAGCAGCCACATAAAAAGTAATAAATAGTTAACAATTACGCCAGCATCTGGGGCGAGATTTTTTGGTAGCCTATAATCTTTATACAGGCATCCAAAAGCCGAGCCTGTGCTAAAATCAGCATACCGGCACGACGCAGGTGATGGGAAAAATGTATGTTTGAACGCTTCACAGAAAAAGCCATTAAGGTAATCATGCTGGCCCAAGAAGAGGCCCGCCGCTTAGGTCACAACTTCGTCGGAACCGAACAGATCCTCTTGGGTCTGATTGGGGAAGGAACGGGAGTTGCGGCCAAAGTGTTGAAATCTATGGGTGTCAATCTTAAAGATGCCCGCATTGAGGTAGAAAAAATCATAGGCCGGGGTTCGGGCTTTGTGGCTGTGGAAATTCCGTTTACGCCACGGGCAAAGCGTGTTTTAGAACTATCCTTGGAAGAAGCGCGCCAATTAGGGCATAACTACATTGGCACCGAGCATCTGCTGTTGGGCCTGATCCGGGAAGGGGAAGGTGTGGCAGCCAGGGTGCTAGAAAATCTAGGGGTAGATTTATCGAAAGTACGAACCCAAGTTATCCGAATGCTGGGAGAAACAGCAGAGGTTTCAGCCACAGGGCCATCGGGACGCACCAAAACTCCAACCTTGGATGAATTTGGCTCGAACCTAACCCAAATGGCGGTAGACAACAAGCTAGACCCAGTGGTAGGACGCGCCAAAGAAATTGAACGAGTGATCCAAATTTTGGGTCGCCGGACTAAAAATAATCCAGTATTGATTGGTGAACCAGGGGTTGGTAAAACAGCGATCGCTGAAGGTTTAGCATCGCGGATTGCCAACAAAGATATCCCCGATATCCTGGAAGATAAGCGCGTAGTCACTCTAGATATTGGCTTGCTAGTAGCAGGAACCAAGTACCGGGGTGAATTTGAAGAACGCCTCAAGAAAATCATGGATGAAATCCGCTCTGCGGGTAACGTCATTCTAGTGATTGACGAGGTACACACCCTGATTGGTGCAGGTGCGGCGGAAGGAGCCATTGACGCAGCAAATATCCTCAAGCCAGCTTTGGCTAGAGGCGAGTTGCAGTGTATTGGAGCCACAACCCTAGATGAGTACCGCAAGCACATCGAGCGAGATGCAGCCTTAGAGCGACGCTTCCAGCCAGTAATGGTAGGTGAACCGTCAGTTGATGAAACTATTGAAATCTTGCACGGGTTGCGCGAACGCTACGAGCAACACCACAAGCTGAAAATCTCCGATGAAGCTCTTGTCGCGGCGGCTAAATTGTCTGACCGTTACATCAGCGATCGCTACCTACCAGACAAAGCCATCGATTTAATCGATGAAGCTGGTTCTAGGGTACGTTTGATTAACTCCCAATTGCCACCAGCAGCCAAAGAGTTAGACAAAGAACTACGGCAAATCTTAAAAGAAAAAGACGACGCTGTACGCGGACAAGACTTTGACAAAGCCGGCGAACTGCGCGATCGCGAAATGGAAATCAAAGCCGAAATCCGGGCGATCGCTCAAAGCAAAACCAACGCTTCTGGTACTGAAGGTGAAGAACCTGTCGTAGACGAAGAGGATATTGCTCACATCGTCGCTTCCTGGACAGGCGTACCGGTGAACAAACTCACCGAATCTGAATCCGAGAAGTTGCTGCACATGGAAGACACCTTGCATCAGCGCTTAATCGGTCAAGAAGATGCGGTGAAAGCAGTGTCAAGAGCCATTCGCCGCGCTCGTGTCGGTTTAAAGAATCCTAATCGACCCATTGCGAGTTTTGTCTTCTCCGGTCCAACTGGTGTAGGTAAAACCGAGTTAGCCAAGTCCTTGGCATCTTACTTCTTTGGTTCCGAAGAAGCAATGATCCGCCTGGATATGTCGGAATATATGGAACGCCACACAGTTAGTAAACTGATTGGTTCGCCTCCTGGTTATGTTGGATATAACGAAGGCGGTCAATTAACTGAAGCTGTGAGACGGCGACCTTATACAGTGGTGCTATTCGACGAAATCGAAAAAGCCCACCCCGATGTCTTCAATATGCTGCTGCAAATTTTGGAAGATGGTCGGTTAACCGATGCCAAAGGTCGCACGGTAGACTTCAAGAACACCTTGCTGATTTTGACTTCCAACATTGGTTCTAAGGTAATTGAGAAAGGTGGCGGCGGTATCGGCTTTGAGTTCGCTGATGATGCTACTGAAACTCAATACAACCGGATTCGCTCTTTGGTGAACGAAGAACTGAAGCAATACTTCCGTCCAGAGTTCCTCAACCGACTAGATGAGATTATCGTCTTCCGTCAGTTGAGTAAGCCAGAGGTGACACAAATTGCCGAAATCATGCTCAAGGAAGTATTTGGTCGTCTAACTGAAAAGGGTATCGTCTTAGAAGTTACCGATCGCTTCAAAGATCGCCTGATTGAGGAAGGTTACAGTCCGAGTTACGGTGCAAGGCCGTTACGTCGAGCGATTATGCGCTTGTTAGAAGACAGTCTAGCAGAAGAGATTCTGTCTGGTCGCATCAAGGATGGCGATACAGCCTTAGTTGATGTTGATGAAAATGGCATTGTCCAAGTTAGTTCTCAACAAACACGGGAGTTATTACCCCAAGGCGTTGAGTCGTAGTTAGAAATTTGTAAAAGTTTCAGAAGCGGTGGGGAATTTTGGTTCTCTGCCGTTTTTTTTGTGTCACGCACCAGGCGCAGAGGCGCACCAGAGGAGGAAGAGGGATTTTGGTCTAGGATAAAATAGTAATCACAGGTATTGACAGTTATGATGTTTAGTGATGTGGTTGAAGCGATAAAATGTTTTTCAACTGAAGAGAAGTTACATATTCAATTGTTATTGCAGCAATATTTAAGGGAGGAACGTCGGGAGGAAATTTCTCAAAATTTGCAAGCAGCGAAGGAAGAAGAAGAAAATGCTGAACTTCGATTTTCTGCAAATATTGATGAACTGAAACAATTGATAGAAGAGTGATGATAGTCGTAAGTTTTAGTTCTGTATTTAAACGTGCATTCAAAAAACGTATTAAAGGTAACGTAGATTTAGAAGCACGTTTTTGGCAAAAGTTAGAACAGTTTACAGCAGATCCTTTTGAACCAAGTTTAAAAACTCACAAATTATCAGGAAATTTGCAAAATTCCTGGAGTTTTAGCATAGATTATGATGCAAGGGTGATATTTTACTTCACTGATGATGGAGGTGCTGTATTTGTAGATATTGGTAGTCATGATGAAGTTTATTAGGGAAAAATTAATGCAGACAACCAATATGATATTATCTTCCTCATCAAACCTACTCAAGAATACTTGGAGTTTACTGACCAATTAATAGATTCAATGTTATATCATATCCTTCATATATGCTGATGACAAGCGGTAGAGGATGTGTTTTCTCTACCGTTTTTGATGGCAAATTTTAATTATTTATTTCTCCACAGGTGTCAGCTTTAAAGGATAGAATGGCTCAGATCCATTTAATTGCCAAATTCTAAATACCAATGCAGCAGCTACAGTTAGCCATACACAAGAAAAAGATAAAATTATTCCCGCTAAAGGAACTGTTTGCCAATAAATTCCTGTCACTACTAGAGCAGATAACCAAGGGCCTAAAATAACTACAGGAACAGCAGCACCTAATCTCCGTTCTACAGTAAAAATCGTATTCCAAGTATCCCCTAAAGCCAGATGTACCACAAACAGAATTAAAGGCAATACTAAAAATTGGTGATTCATTTCCTGCCAAACTAATACAGAAGAAATTACCCGCAAAACTGCAATTATCATCCAAACTATGGGAAATGCTAAAGGTGGCGGAGACCATCTTGGCCTGATTACTTGGTCATAAGTTGTGCGAGAACGGGTATTATCTAAAAGCGAAAAAATTCGGGAACGGATACTTAACACCGCAAAAAATAATGCAGTTAATACAGTGCTAGACCAACTAGGAAAGGAAGAATTGTGATCAATCAACATGATTAATTTTTCCATTCCCACCAACACAAGAATCATCACTCCTATTTGGAGGATAGTACCTAGTTTATAAACTAAAATTGCGTTGATATCTAGTTCTTGTGTGGTAGCTACTGATGCATTGGGACGCTGTTCTTTAGCAGGTTTCACCCCCATGACTGTATTGACAAACTTTTCCAGTATTCCCGTATTGTTGGATTGGTTCATAATGAAGAGGTTGTGAGTAGTTGGTAACTATTAACAATAATTAATTATATGATAGTGTGATGGTTAAAAATAATATAATAAGGAAAAAAAGTTATATTATTGCGGGTACTAGCAAAAGACCTTTTCAAAATATCTTCTTAGCATAACTCCGATCTTCGTATTGAATTTTTATTTTTATATTTTTTTGTGTTAGTGTTTTAACTTCTTCAGAGAGACTTTGATACATCTCAGGAAATCTATCAATTTTAGGGTCATGTCTTAACCAAATTTCCAGATTAGGGTCAATCCACTTAATAACTTTATAAATATCATCATATTTTTGCTGAAGATTATGGTAATTCCAAATCGGTTCATGATGAAATACTCGGTTTCTTAAATTTTTGATACCTGTTAATATAGGTTGTATTGTGCCGCGCGTGCGTTCGTTGTTTCTTGCATTAGGAAATATACTTTGGACACAAGGATAAAAAATCTTGTTAAGATAATTATTATTTTCTCTTTTAGTTTGCGTCAGAAGTGTTGTCCAAAAACCTAAGCTTAAATTTGCCATAATTTTATCTCTGTTTTCCGTAATTTTAAAATCTTGGTCATCTCGATTTTTAAATTTTTCTTTCATTTTTTTTATATTATCTTCTATACTAGAAATAATTTTCTCTTGTTCATATTGTAATAAAATTGTTGTATTAATCTGTGGTAGAACAATATTTATATTATGCTTACGTTCTATGTTGAATATAGATTCATTAAAATAAGAACTGTCACAAATAAACCAACAATCTAATTTATAGTTATTAATTAAACTTCTATCTATATAATTACGAAGAGCTATTTCTAAGGTATGCAAACCCGGATATAAACATTCACAATATATCATATTAATTTGATAAAGTCGCAGAGCTTTTTTAATATCTTCATTATTTGCTTCTTTTTTACAGGATACAGATTCAAAATATTTTTGAATTCTTGCATTTGAAAAAGCTTGTTCAAAAAAATCAAAATTATCTAGCTTAGGTTTTGGTAAATTAGGACGAATAAGACTGGGTTTGTTTGTCATAATTGATAATAATGTTGACAAAATAAATATTACTGGACTAGAATGTGAGTGTAGATTCTATGGTGTTCCCCTCCTTACTTAGAAATTTATAGTAAGTGATGACCCTAGAGTAAGATATATCACAAATTAAAAGCAAATTACCAAAAAGTACCTCTATTGAGGTTCTAAGTCAGTCTGACTTGATTGCAAACCTCCCTATTTAGGGAGGTCAAAATTTGGAAAACTTAATAAAGTCTGAGGTTAGTTTATGCGATCGCTTGATATGCAAATAGTGCGATCGCATTATCACGTTCATTACCTTAAAATAGAATTTGTATACCCCAAAAGGCTTATGACCCTAACCTTTAACCTACCACCAGAATTAGAGCAATAAGTAGGTGGGTGGGAAAACTTATAACTATGTCATTGCGAGTGGAACGGAGTGGAACGCAGCAATCCCAAGGGTTTTGGGTAATTTACAGTTTGTTACATAGTTGGATTTATTAGCGTCTACCTACTTATCTTTTGCAAGAAGCTAACAAACAAGGGCTTTCGGTTGAGGCGGTGACATTGCAAGTTTTGACAGACTCTATTCTGTTAAAACAAAAGCGAGCTGAATCGGTTAATCTTCTTCAGTCTTGGCTTGATGATGAGGATGTTGAAGAACAGCAAGAAACAGGTCAGTACCTCATTAATGCGTTAGACGAGGATCGGCTGTCTGAACGTAAGTTATTTCCACTTGAAATGAAGGGGATTACTTGGTGAGTGGAGCCATACTTTTAGACACAGTAATCCTCGGACTTATCACCTAAATAAATTCTAGATTAATTTGAGCTTTCTTATTTCACTTCAGCCGGCGGATGTTCTCCTATTGTGTACAATACACGACGTAAATTAACTATACCTTCTCGATTTAATTGTAGTGTTTCTACCGTAGCACGTCCTGTAGAAGTCAAGCCAATCACTAAAGTAAAATCATCATTCCAAGCAAAATTCTCATTCCATGTCTGTTGACGTGGATGGTAGACAGAAACAACATTACCACCTACCGGATCAATTCCTTCAGTCTTGTTATATTTATGATTATTGCAATCCTGACAAGACAAAGCCAAATTATCCAAACTTGTTATTCCACCTTGGCTTCTAGGAATAATATGTTCGATTGAGAAGGGTTGAATAGCAAACCGTACTTGACTTCGACAATATTCACAACATCCATTTGCACGTTTAGCGACAGCTTTTTTTTGTTGTGCTGTAACTCTTTTTTCAGACATAAACTTGCGTCTGAATACCTAAATTTTCCATCAACGCATTCAGCGAAATTCCTCGTAAATTCGCCAATTGTACCAAATATTCAATACGTTGTGCTTGTTGTTTCTCAATCTGTTCAGTTAAGCTTAATAACTCTCTATGCTCCTCATCAGTGAGGGTTTCTGTCTCTCTTTTAGCTATTAAATCGTTGTAATAGTTCTTCTAAACCTCCAATGTGTCCCCAAAGCATGGCGGTTGGTTGCATTTGTGGAGATTGTGCGATGGCGTAACCGCCCAGCCCAGCTGATCGCATCTCAATTCCCTATTCATCAATTTTTACCTCAATGCAACTTGCAGAATAAAGTCATAACGAGTATGATTTAAAAAGGATACAAAACGAAAGAGTTAAATAAATTCCTGATCATGAGAGTTCAAGAAATTCCCTTGAATCAAATTAAACGGCCGTTACCCCGTGTCAACGATCCCAATAAAGTACAAGCCTTAATGGAATCGATAGCAGCTATTGGTCAACAAGAACCCATTGATATCCTAGAAGTAGAAGGACAGTATTATGGCTTTTCTGGTTGTCACCGTTATGAAGCTTGTCAGCGCTTAGGCAAAGAAACAATTGTTGCCAGAGTCCGTAAAGCTCCTCGTAGCGTCCTCAAGATGCACTTGGCATGAGTTAATAGATGTTAGATGTGAAATTTCTCAAATATATAACCAATTAGGAGAAAAATATGTCACCTCAAGCAACAGCCAAAAATGTAAATATCGGTATTGACGATGCAAGTAGGGCGAAAATTGCCGAGGGGCTATCTCGTCTATTGGCTGATACCTATACTCTGTATCTTAAAACACATAACTTTCATTGGAACGTTACAGGGCCGATGTTCCAAACTTTGCATTTAATGTTTGAGACTCAATATACAGAACTAGCCTTAGCGGTTGATTTAATAGCCGAAAGAATTAGAGCATTGGGACACCCTGCGCCAGGAACCTACAGCGAATATGTCAAACTGAGTTCAATTCCAGAAACTCCTGGAGTACCCAAAGCAAAAGAAATGATTGGCTTGCTGGTGGAAGGACAAGAAGCCGTAGTCAGAACTGCACGTTCTATTTTCCCTCTATTGGAAGAAGTGAACGACGAACCCACCGCCGATTTATTAACTCAGCGGATGCAAGTCCACGAAAAAACTGCTTGGATGTTGAGAAGTTTATTGGAAGAATAGAGACTAGGGACTGGGTGATACGGGCGGGTTTGTTAATATCCTGGTTGATTTCGATGATATCTATTAACCCGCCCCTACAGGTTACTGGGGGAAGTATTGTAACTTTCTAATGGCTAATGACTAATCACACCCAAAAGTTGCAAAATTTGATGCAGCGTGTAAATATTTCTAGTTTTAAAGCGTTGAGTCGTGATGCTGCTGTCTCAGAACGTCAAATTTTGCACTTGCGACATGGCAAACTAGAACAGATGCGGGTGGATGTGCTGTTTAAGTTATCGCAAGTGTTAAAGATTTCATTGAGTGAATTAATAGAAACTTTTTCCTCACTCTCTTGTAGAGAAGCGGTTAATTCCGTCTCTCCCCACTCCCAACTCCCTAGCGAAACAGAGATTGCAGAGTTAAAAGTAGAGTATCAGCGATCGCAACTGCAATTAGCACAACAACGAGAAATATTAACACAAGAATTCCAGCAGTCGAGTTTACAATTGCTGGAATCTTTATTATTACAATGGCCGACAGCAGCCCAAAAAGCTCAAGAAAATCCCCAGTTAGCAGCAATTAAAATTGTGCCTTTGGTGCAGAATTCCTTAGAAAGATTATTACAGGATTGGGGAATAGAAGCGATCGCACCAGTAGGAGCCGAAGTAGCATATAATCCCCAAATGCACCAATTAATGGCAGGAACGGCACAACCAGGTGAAATAGTCAAAGTCCGTTACACAGGATATCTACAAGGCGAAAAGCTACTTTATCGAGCCAAAGTCAGTCCAGTTTGAAAAGGAGATGAGGAAGGTAAATTTCCCCACTCCCCACTCCCCACTCCCCACTCCCCCATTAAGCTGGATAAATCCGCAAACGCCGATTTGGTTCTTCGCCAAAGCTATCAGATTTGAGTCGATAGTGTTCTACTAACTCATGCTGCATTTTGCGGACTGGCGAAGAACGAGGCAATAACTCCACTGGTTGTCCTTTAGGAATTACAATCTGCTCTACAGCCAGTCTGGCTTCTTCTAGGGCATCCATCTCATCATCGCTGCCATTGTGCAGAAACAATTGCAGTTCTCGGTCATCGGTCATATCCGGATCTTCAATGTTCAGCAACCGCCGCAAACCACGGGTAATCTGCGGAATTGTACTGGACTTAATCATGTGAATTGGCACATGACGAGCTTTGGCCATTTGCCGTAATTTGGCTTGGTTTTTGACGTGCGATCGCAATGCCAAAATTGCATCAGCAGTATCAATGTCTTTTGTTAATACCACTGGCAAAGTTAGTACACCAATCACCTGTTCTAATTGGTGACGACTCACACCATAAGGATAAATGTGTAGCGGCAAATCTTCACCGTTTGGCCCTGCGTGTCTACTGGCTTTGACATCAAAACTCTCAGAGTAATTGAAAGATTCATCCAGCAAGCGGTCAAACTCACTACGTCCAGTCATCCGCTCTCGTTCTAAAGACAAAGGTGGCAATGCTACCATTTGTCCTGATGAACGCCAGCCATTAGTCGGTCGCGCTGGTGGAAACGATTCCTCTCTTGGGGAAACTTGGCCACCTCGACCGTTAACCACCGATAACTGCCTTGTCATCGCCACTTTACCTTGATCATCAACGGTTCTCGTTTGTGGGCTAGGCTGACGACCTCTGAGCAGAGTATCTACCGTATCAGCCACACTTTCGTGAATTACCCAGCGTTTCCGTTCCAACATTTCCACCGCAATCTCGAAAGTAGGAGGAGCTTTGCGTTCCAAAACCGTCTTTTGACTGCCCCGCCTTCTGGCTTCATCATCCCCTAAAGTTACAGCCTGAATCCCGCCAACTAAATCAGAAAGAGTCGGGTTTTTGATCAGGTTTTCAATTTGGTTACCGTGGGCAGTACCGACCAATTGCACACCCCGTTCAGCAATGGTACGAGCCGCTAAAGCTTCTAATTCTGTACCAATTTCATCAATCACAATGACTTCTGGCATATGGTTTTCTACTGCCTCAATCATCACCTGATGCTGAAGTTCGGGTTTAGCTACTTGCATCCGCCTCGCACGACCAATAGCAGGGTGAGGCACATCACCATCCCCGGCGATTTCGTTGGAGGTGTCAATAATTACCACACGCTTATTCAAATCATCTGCCAAAACACGGGCAATCTCTCTTAACGCGGTAGTTTTACCCACACCCGGTCGTCCCAGCATGAGAATTGATTTACCCGTTTCCACCAAATCGCGGATCATGCCAATCGTGCCGAATACCGCCCGACCCACGCGACAGGTCAAGCCAATAATTCTACCGCTACGATTACGAATCGCACTGATGCGATGCAAAGTTAGTTCAATTCCGGCTCGATTATCTCCGCTAAAGGTTCCGACTCTTTGAATGCAATCATCAATTTGTGCTTGAGTGATGGGTGTTTGGCTCAGATACTCAGCTTGATTAGGAAAGCGAGCCTCTGGGCAACGACCCAGATCCAAGACCACTTCAACTAAACTATCTCGTTGGGGATGACTCTCTAGGACTTCTCGCAGGTCTTGGGGCAGAATGTCTAATAACTTTTGAAGGTCTTCTTTAATCGTCATGCTTTCTATGGTGACGTTTTTAGAGATAACATTTACACTGAGCGCAGCCGAAGTGAACGAGCGATTAGCGCTCCTGCTGTGACTTGATCTGGGAAACCAGGGAATGGGCAAGCTTTACTGCTGGCCAGAGTAATTCGGGTTCTGCTTCGAGGCGAACTTTCGCCTTGACACTGGTTTGACTCACCTCCTGATTCTCTAACTGATCGAGAATTGGTGACAGCAGCACACGGGCGTAGCTACCGTAAGCGATTCCGGACACATGGGGCTGAGGATGGTACTCTGCACTTTTCAACAATCCCATTGCCTTTAACTTAACAATGGTGTAGCTATTAGTGCCACCTGCTAACTGCACATATCCCGGTAACTTAGCTGTCAAAACTTTTTGCCCTAGTTTCACCGTTGCTAAAGTGGTGCCATCTCCAATATCACCACTCATAGGACGGCCGTCTGTCTGCCAAATTAAAGCACCACGCAATGGGGTAATTAGTTCAGTAATTGTTCGTAGATAGTCAATCATGCCCTCACCATCGGGACAGCTAATGGCGACTACCTTTAGTTGGTCAGCCCACGGTGAAATTGTTTGCCATAATTGTCGAAATTTTGCCAAATGTCCAACTTTTGTGTGAATTTCTACGGCATCTACTACCTTTGACATTACCAATGGCGCGATCGCTGTCGCAGTGGACATATATGATTTTGTATAAATTTTACCATATGGACAAACGGGTATGCAACGTCCACAGCCGTAGCACTTTTGGGCTTCAACTCCTGAAGTTGCATCTATTCGGTTAAAGACAATTGCTTGGGCTGGGCAAATGGTTTCACAGGGTCTAGGGCAATCTGGGGGGCATTCACTAGAGTTAAACTCGGCTTTGCGAAAATGGGGGTCTTCTCCATCGTTCAAGCTGACCATTAAAAAAGGTAAGTTGCCTTGATAGCCATAACCGCGCTCCTTGGCATCTTGAAGCAAATGCTTGGATACTTGTAATGCTTCGTGTGCTGCTGCTATCACCGCTGGATCAGCTGCCACATCTATACAGTCAGCGCCTGCCAATGTATAAGCTAATGTTAAGCTTCTGACGGACGGCAGATGTTGGAAGCTAGCTCCGCAGATCAGCTTGAACCAATGTCCTTCTTTCAAGGATTGTAAAGGGGCGAACAAATCAATCACATCTCTATTATACTTTTTTTGCGGGACTAAAGCATAAATAGCATTATTCAATCCTGGTTTGATCATTACCATTGAGGTTCTGCATTAAGAAAATCAAGTACTAGTTGTGGTTCTATAGGTTTAGAAAATAGATATCCTTGAGCAAAATCACAATTTAAACTTTGCAATTTTTTTAATTGTTCCTTGGTTTCAACTCCTTCTGCGATCACAGTAATTCCCATTGATTCAGCCATACCAATTATAGCTGGTAATAGCCCCATCTTTTCGGGTTCTTCTCCCATGATTTTCACAAATGATTTATCAATTTTCAGGGCATTTAAAGGAAAATTATGTAGATAACTTAAAGACGAATAACCTGTACCAAAATCATCCATTATTAATTTAATATTTCGCTCTTTTAGCTGATGAATTACTGTTTTTACCGTATGAGTATTTTCCATGATCACACTTTCGGTTATTTCTAGTTGTAAAATAGCTGGATTTATTTTTGTTTCCTGAATAATTTGATCAATTTCAAATATTAAATTAGGTTGTGAAAATAACCGCGCACTCAAATTAGCACTAATAGTTAAGTTCTTTGGTATTCCTGGGTAATCTTGCCAAATACGTACTTGACGACAAGCTGAGTGCAATACCCATTTATCGATAGTATTAATCAAGCCTGTTTCTTCCGCTATGGGAATAAACTCTGTGGGAAAAATTAGACCACGAACTGGGTGCTGCCAGCGTACAAGTGCTTCAAATCCAGAGACTCTGCCTGTAGCTAAAGAAATAATTGGTTGATAATAAACAATAAATTCTTGCCGTTCAATAGCTCGACGCAGGTCATTTTCTAAATCTAAAAGTTGAATTGCTTCCTGATACATGGCTGGATTAAAAACATGATATCTAGCTCTTCCTAAAGCTTTAGCATGATACATTGCCGTGTCAGCATCCCTGAGCAAATATTCTGGCTGTTCGTAGTCTTTACTGCCCCAATTAATGCCAATACTAGCATTTATAAAGACTTCATATCTGGAAAGTTTAAAGCTAAGTGATAACTGTGATAAAATACGTTCAGCGACTTGGATAGCTGCATTAATATCTGGCAAATTTTCCAAGATAATCCCAAATTCATCACCACCTAATCGTGCTAGTATCTCATCTGATCTCAAACAGGTTTGTAGGCGGCGAGAAATGGCAATGAGTAATTCATCTCCTACTAAATGCCCTAAAGAATCATTCACAACTTTAAAGCGATCGCAATCCAAAAATAATACAGCAAAATGATAATTGGATGCTTCCTTTGCTAGGCGTAAAGATTTTTCTAGCCGCTTACTAAACATAAATCTGTTTGGTAAACTTGTGAGTGAATCATATAATACCATGTCCAGCATTTTACCTTGTAGTTGCTGCCGAGAAGCAATTTCTTTTTGCAGTATTTCTAGAGTTTTCTCTAGTTCCCAAGTCCGCTGGTTTATTTTTTTTTCTAGTTCATTATTTAGTTGCAATATTTCTAATTTTGCTGTTCTTAATGCTATTTGGTTCTGCACACGTACTAAAACTTCTTGAAAGTCAAATGGTTTAGAAATATAATCTACTCCACCAACTTTAAAAGCCTTTACCTTGTCAAAAATTTCATCTAAAGCACTAATAAATATTACTGGTATCTCTGCTGTAATATCCCATGATTTTAATCGCTGACAAACTTGATAACCATCTACATCCGGCATCATAATATCGAGTAAAATCAGGTCTGGCACAACTGTTTGACAAGCAGTGATTGCCATTTGCCAGTTCAAGGCTTTGCGAACGTTATATCCTTCTTTTGTGAGGATAGAGGACAAAATTCGCAGGTTATCTGCCATATCGTCAATGAGCAAAATATCTTTTTTATCCGGGTCTAAGAGCTTGTAATGCATTATTTCTGGTGTTCCAGTCAATTCCATGATTTTTTTAACTGAAGAATAGTAATTAGCGTGAAATTCCCGGCTTTGCAAGCACTTATACCCAGCTTCCGCATTTGTCTGAACAACAAGCTAATTTCACTAGTTTCACACATGGTTGAATTACTGTGATTTGTTGCCATTCCCATAAAGCGATTTTCTTGGTTAATATGTTTAACTGCACAATTGCTTTGATCATCCTGCCAGAAATCAAAATGCTAATTCCTGTAGCTACTAACAAGGTGACTACCCTGAATAGGATGATCATGCGGTGATTGTGATTAATTTGCTTAATAAATTCAGCTTCAATAACTACTACTACAATTACTGTAGAATCGACTAAGCCTAGCTCAATTGCGTCTTCATTAGTTTGCTGAAAACTGCTTAAATAGCTATTGAGGTATTGTGCGATCGCATCGCAGATTTCGTTTCCTAATTGAATAACCTGCTTTTTTACTGATTGCTGTCCCTTTGGCAATGAAAGGTAGCCCGCAATCCCTATAATTAACCCACTGATTTGCCAGACTAATGGCACAACCAGAACCAATATGAGTTGCATCTTGGCATGAAATTTGCCAATTAAGCAATTAAAAAATTTGACGGGCTGAAGTTTGGATAACATTGTGGTTTAATTTTTCCCCAACGCTAAAATCGAGCAAAATTAGCTTTTTTCATATTACTGTGTTTTTAAGTGATATCACTGGATTAAATTTTGGTTAATAAGCAGCAAATAGCTGATACTAGTATAAACCTATATTGTAAATCAGTTACATATACATATTTTTTTACCTGCATTCCTACTACAGATCATCCTCAAACGTTATCAAACGTCTGATCAGACTGCAAAATCTATTTACACTCTTCAAATTTGCTCAACACCTTATAATACAAGCGTATAGAAGACATTTATTAGGTAACCATGTCAATTTTATTACCAATTTGAATAATTTTTCCAGTCTCTGATGGTGTTGATCGTGTATTTACACTCAAGCGATAGAAATGATTAAAGTACGATGAGTCCGCCCCATCTGGTAAAGTTGCTCGTCGCTGCTGCACAAATATTTTTTGAAAGTTTGGGTAAGCTTCTCCAGAGTCAGGATTGCGTGTTGGGACTATGCAACGCTGACACGGATTGACCCCAAAAAAACTGACATCTCCCACTCGCAGGGAGACTATATCGCCTTGTTGACTAAATAACTGGTCTTCCCAAAATGCTGGTACACCACCAACTTCAATGTTGGCACGGATGCGGCGACGCATATCATCAACGTTCAAACCAGGGAACCAGGAAGCTACCTCTGTTAAAGTCGTTGTACTAATTACTGTTGGCCCTGGCGAGTTGGTATCGTCGGGAAAGCCCAGGAAATTATTTTGCCTTAATGTCACGGCAAACCCCAAAAAATCACTGAGGATTGCCGCTATTTCTTGCTGTTCTTCATCTAAATCAAAGACTCGTGGTGATTCCTGCTTGGGGGTTTGCAGCCAGATAGTTCTATTGAGAATGTCAAACTGTGATCTAATTAAATGGATTTTACTATTGAGCTTGCCATTGACAAACCTACCTTGTTCGTCAAAAATGGCAAACTCGCGGTCATACTCTAGCGCGCCACTAGCCAGAACCGTTGCTTGCTCAACTTCAACGCCATCCAGTGATTTAATCGGGTAAAGTAGAGTTTTGGCTAAGTATGGCATGAATTTATGGATACAATGGTGGCCTGTCCAGTCCACCAATATTGTTTAGAGGCCAAAAGCGCAGTACTGCACGACCAATAATATTTCCGCGAGGTACAACACCCCAGCAACGGCTATCGTAACTACTGTTGCGATTATCACCTAAAACTAAGTATGAGTCGCGGGGTATGGTTTCGGGTTGTGCTAAGTAAGCTGGCTGCGATCCTGATGTACAAACATCAATTGCTGTGCGTTGCTCGGAGGTGAGGTATCTGACTTCATCTAGGCGTTGATTATTGATATAGACTTTGCCATCCTTGAGTTCTACTTTTTCTCCAGGTAAGGCGACTATACGTTTAATAAATGCGTCGTTGTATTGTTCGTCTTGTAGTGTTTGTGTAGGCGAAAACACCACAATATCTCCCCGCTGCGGTTCAGAAAACCGATACTTTAATTTATCGACAATTATTTTGTCTGCTTCCCACTGATTTGGGGTACCGTTCAGTGTAGGTTCCATAGAGCCAGAAGGAATCCAGCGAGCTTCAGCAACAAAAGTACGAATGCCTAGAGCTAGCACAATACTTAATATAACTGTTCTGGCTAGTTCGGCGAGCCAGGAATTATCGGGTTGTTGACTAGAGTTATTATTAGACACTTGATTTGGCATGAAATTACTGAGATAAGGAGGAAGTGCAGGTGAACTACTCAGACTTGCCTACGGCTGAAATTTGAGCTTCGTAATCATCAAGGAATGCTTTCAATGAGACTTTCGTCCCAGCTTGAGGAAAACCTCAGATGTTCTTCGCCTTGACTCGAAGCAGTCCTGGTATTAGTTGAGAACGATTTTGGTTTTTCTCGCTATTCATCCCTATTCTGTGAGTACGCGCTCGTGTAGGGACTTTTGCTTTTGTGAAAAATCAACTTTTTCTTAACGATATGCAAAAATTCATGACGATGAGGGCAACCGAGTTTAACGTAAAAGTATAAGCATTTATCTAAATTTTGTTAATCTCATGTATTTCCACAAAGTTTACTGATTCGCCGCGCTAGCTAGTATTATTCTCCCTAATGGCGAATTTATGGTGGGAGATGTACTGACGCGCGATCATCGCCAAATCGTTGAAGTTGCACCTGAAATCTCTCCAAGCACATCAATCACAGAGATTGACGCAGAAGGGTTAACTTTGTTGCCGGGAGTCATTGATCCGCAGGTGCATTTCCGCGAACCAGGGCTAGAACACAAGGAAGACTTATTTACAGCCAGTTGTGCCTGTGCCAAAGGTGGAGTTACTTCCTTTTTGGAAATGCCCAGCACCCGTCCCCTAACTACTACCCAGCAAGCTTTAGATGACAAGTTGCAACGCGCCTCCCATAAGTGCTTAGTTAATTATGGCTTTTTTATTGGGGCAACGACAGAAAATTAACCCGATTTACTTTTAGCCCAGCCCACGCCTGGCATTAAAATTTTTATGGGGTCGATGCATGGTCAGTTACTTGTTGATCAAGAAGCAACTTTGGAGCCTATATTTGCTCAAGGTCGGCGTTTAATTGCCGTTCATGCCGAAGACCAAAGTCGAATCAACCAACGTCGCCAAGAATTTGCGGGTATTCATGATCCGGCTGTTCATTCCCAAATTCAAGATAATCAAGCGGCACTCTTAGCCACCCAATTGGCGTTAAAACTTTCTCAAAAATATCAACGTCGTCTGCACATCCTACATATGTCCACGGCAGAGGAAGCTGACTTGCTGCGTCAGGAAAAACCCAGTTGGGTCACAGCAGAGGTGACACCACAACATTTATCTATTGAATACCAGTGCTTATGAAACAATTGGCACACTGGCACAGATGAATCCACCTTTGCGATCGCCTCACGATCACGAAGTGCTTTGGCAAGCTTTGCGCGATGGTGTGATTGATTTCATTGCTACAGACCACGCCCTTACAGGATGGGCTGTGACAACCATTGTCGGCGGTGAAATTGTTTATGACCAGGGCAAAGTAAATACAGAAGTCCGCGGACGACCTTTAACTTTTTTGCAGCAAATTGTCGCAAATAAGATTTCTGATGAGCGATCGCTTCATAGGAATATGATGTATTAATTATTTGCATAGTTAAAGTTGTATTTATACTACAAAAATCGTATAAATACTAAACTACAATTCCCAGCTAGCCAGATGGGAAACATTCTTTTTTGACAAATTAATCACTACATCGATACGTAAAGACATAAGGATAACTTCTAAAAAAACTTATTTAAATAAATTAATCTCATTAAATTACGAGCAGTAATTTTTTGTTTATACATCCCTGATCTGACCGAGACATACTAATCACGAAGATAAGTTAATCGAATTGAGCGGTAAATGTTAAACATTAACTTTTCACAACAACCTTTTTGTATTTAACTATCCGGATTATTTCTCTAAATAACTGTAGAGAATTAGTAGGGTTAAGTAAACGGGCAAATTTCAGTGGACATTATGTTTTATACATATAAAAACTTTATATGCACTTAATTTCTCCGGTCTTAAAACCTAATTCTGACAGATGTGATTGTTTTGGGTTGCCAGCCGTAACTTTGCCAAAAAGCTTAACAGTAGCCAGCAAACTGGAGCAATTCAAGTCAAATCAGCATCCGATCAAACAAACTTAATTAGTATTTATCGAGATAATTAAAGCAATGAAGCAATAGGAATAACCGTAGTGTTAGCAGATGAAAAAAAATACCAGCGTTTACTGAGTAATTCAAATTCATCTCACATCCCTATTCACCAAGATGATCCCCTAGAGGACAGAGTTATGGTAGTTCTCATGTGAATATAACTGCCCTTGAGGGTAAGTATTAAAAATCATCTGACAGCGTGCTAGATATTACCTGCAAGAGCAATGTTCTGTGATGGTTTGAGTCTAGTTTTCATTCATCTACTGCAATATCATCTGCGAG
This sequence comes from Nodularia sp. (in: cyanobacteria), assembly GCA_007692755.1. GTDB lineage: Bacteria > Cyanobacteriota > Cyanobacteriia > Cyanobacteriales > Nostocaceae > Nodularia. The sequence continues at coordinate 23,452 of REBL01000200.1, forward strand.
AATACGCCAATCCTAGCTAACCGCAGTGGTCACTGAGCTGGTCGAAGTGCAAAAAGCTAGTAGATGTCAATCATAACCAGTTCTTAAGTTAAACAGTATTTTCTTGATTTTTGGATAATGAAGACAACAATATTCGTGAATTTCCTTGATGAGCGTGGTAGTGGTAGATAGAACGAGTGTGGAATTCTCCCTCCTTTCTCTTCTCTTCGAGACGCTACGCAATCAAAAATATTTGTAGTGTTATGCTCAAAACAAACAATTTAGGATGTTAGATTTGTGAGCAAGCACAGCTAGCTTGAGCAGAAAAAACCAATCCCAAATCTGGAATTGGCACTGTGAGCAGTTTACTGGAGAATATCTGAAGCTAAATCATGTGATTTTTGTTTGACAAGCCCTGTTGGTCAAAAATTTTCTCCATAAATTTGTGAATGGTGCAATTAAACGGTGCAATTTTAGCTTGACGAGTGCCGTCATCCTCATAAGCCAACACCAAACTCAGATAACTATCTGGCTTGTAGGGCATTCGTTCCGCCCATTCAATCGCCACAATTCCCGGCACCGCCTCAAGACCTTCCCAATAAGTCTCTAGATTCAAAGCTTCGACCTCAGAGGGTTCTAGGCGATATAAATCTAAATGGTAAAGGGGTAAACGTCCTTGAGTGTACTCATTGATGAGAGTGAAGGTAGGGCTAACAATCGATTCAGTGATGCCTAAACCTTGACCAATTCCCTGTACCAGTGTAGTTTTGCCAGTACCTAAATCACCTTCTAATAAAATCACACTACCAGCCGTCAGATTTTGGCCCAGTGTGATACCTAAGCGTAACGTTGCTTCTGCGTCTGCAAGCAAAATATTCATGGCCGAGTTAAGAGGGAATATTTTTTCTGGCTTGATTTTGAATTTACTTCCCCTGATGGGTTCCACTGTACCATCGCAATAAAACTCGTGCTAGTTTCTGGGGGTTGTGACGCACGCAACCTGTTTCATCTTCGTACAAGACATTAGCTAAAACAATGCGCCGCCCTAAGAGAGTCACATCTTCCCGATCTAAAAAGACTGGATGGGAATTTTGTTGAGCATAGCGCATGAGGGATTTTTCAGAAGGCGATTTTTTATGTACCAATACGGCATCAAAAAGTTGTCTGTCTCCGCAAGCTGCATCAATAGCCTTAATGTGGTCAGCAACAGTATATCCCTGAGTTTCTCCGGCTTGAGTCATGATATTGCAGATGTAGATGCGAGGGGCTGTAGATTGCGCGATCGCATCGGCAATTTCTGGTACAAGTAAATTAGGAATCAGGCTGGTATATAAACTACCTGGCCCGACAATAATATAATCAGCTTCTTTAATTGCTTTAATAGCTGTGGGCAAAGCCGGAGGATTAGCAGGGATACAGCCAATTTTGACAATTTTTCCCCCAGCTTTGGGAATACTAGACTCTCCCTCAATGCGACGACCATCGTCTAATTCTGCCCAGAGGCGAACATCACTCAGGGTTGCTGGCAGAACTTGACCCCGCACAGCTAGCACCTTGGAACTGGCTGCCACCGCCTGTTCTAAATCCCCAGTAATATCGCTCATGGCAGTTAAAAACAAATTGCCAAAACTATGCCCTGTCAAACCGTCCCCAGCCTTAAAACGATATTGAAATAATTCTGTTAATAACTTCTCTTCATCTGCGAGTGCTGCCAAACAATTACGAATATCCCCTGGTGGTAAAACGCCAAATTCCTGACGCAGCCGCCCAGAAGAACCACCATCATCAGCGACAGTGACAATGGCAGTAGTATTAGCGCTGTAGGTTTTTAATCCCCGTAATAAGGTAGACAGTCCAGTTCCACCACCAATTACAACTATTTTCGGACCCCGGTACAATCGACGATGTGCCATCAGCACGTCAATTAGATCCTCTTCGCCGTTGGGTCTGATTACCTGAGTAATTGAGCCTACAGTGCGAGTTTGCCCCCATAGCAGCAAAAGTACACCACCCAGCAATACCAAAGGGCCGCTGATATAGTGGGGTAAAATCCCCGCAATTACTCCCAGAAAACCCCTAAACAACTCCAGCGCCCAAAAAATTGGGGTTAGCCTCACCGATATAGCCAACCCCAAAATTGCCAGCACTACACCTCCCAAGCTGATTAGCAACCAGCGCTTGATGGCTAGTCCAGGAGATAACCACTTGAACCACTGGTTAACACGATGGGAGGTGCGGCGGCGCGACTGCTTTTGCAGGGCTTTGAGGGCTTGTCTGAGAAAACCAATTGACATACCTGATTCGGAGCAGTGCTACAAAATAAATGTTTAACAGAAAATTTACACTACTTGGGATGAAGACCAAATGTGGAATTACTAAATTTATCAAGGACTTTAGACTAGCAGCAAGTTGTCAAAGTTGCCAGTTAAATTTAATTTAATGGAAAAACGCATTTTAGGATTAGATCCAGGACTAGCAATTTTAGGATTTGGAGCAATTAGTTGCACACATAATCCCCAACGGCTACAAGATACAACAGTAGAAATGATTGATTTTGGTGTAATTCGCACAACGGCAGATACGGAAATGGGGCAGCGTCTCTGTATCTTGTTCGATGATTTACACACCATAATTGAGCAATTAAAACCTGATTTAGTGGCAATTGAAAAATTGTTCTTTTATCGGATGGCAAATACAATTGTTGTGGCACAGGCTAGGGGTGTACTGATGTTAGCTTTGGCACAGCACAAGCTGCCGTATGTTGAATTTACTCCTGGCCAAATTAAACTAGCCTTAACAGGTTATGGTAATGCCGATAAATTGGAAGTGCAAGATGCTGTGGCGCGAGAGTTGGATTTAGACGATATTCCTAAGCCAGATGATGCTGCTGATGCTTTGGCGGTGGCTTTGACTGCTTGGTATCAGATTTAGGTGGGAAAACGAGAATAGAAAAGCACCAATTTTGTGCATAAGCATAGATATTGTGGGGTGGGCTACTGGTCCCCCCAGAACAGGCAAGACTTGTACTGAGCTTGTCGAAGTATGCCTGTTCCACAATGCAACATTTTAGGCGTGTCAGTCCACTACAATTTTTGGGTAATTTATTTTTTGGTGTTCCCTAAGTAAATTAGCGTATCATCTTTTATTAAAGACGTATTTAAGCGTAACCGTATCAATATCTTCCATAAAGTCCATCAGATGCAAAAGATTACACAGGCATTGATCAAATTGCTACCTACTGGTGCGGGAGTTTTTTTCACAGGACATTTTTTTCTTAACCAACAATGGATACAAGCTGTAATTTCCAGCTTTGTTACTTTTGCTTATTCTATTTTGGTTAACGTCAGTGATCAATTTAAGGCTGAATTTAAGGCTGAATTTATCAAAGCCCTCGACCCAGGAGGAAAAGGTGGACAGCTTGGAGGATGGTTAGGTAAAAAATTAGGCGATATACCGCAAAAAGTTATTAAAAATCTTTCGGGCTTTGAGAGTAAGTATAAAAAAGCTTTAGTTGATTTTTATTGTGACTTTGAAACCGAGGGGTTCAAAATCGGTTTACCTGTCTTGGATTTAGAAGATGTATTTGTACCATTAAAAGTTGAGACAGGTAATTTAGAAAATATTCCTGGTGCAATGGTTTCTACTCAACACACCAGTCAAAATTCTGAAAATCAAGAAATTTGGGATTTTTTAGCTGCTATTTCTCAACAAAATAGTTTTCGCCGCATGGCTGTTATTGCTCCTCCTGGATATGGTAAAACAACCCTGCTGAAACATTTAACTTTGACCTATGCCAAAAATGGTTATAGCAAATATAAAGCAACGCAATTTTTACCAGTTTTATTGTACCTGCGCGATATCCGTGAAGAAATTACCAGCCAACAACCTCCTAATTTACCAGAATTAATTACTAATCACTTAAAAAATCAACCTGCTTTTGCTGAACTCAACCCCCAAACAGACTGGTTTAATGAACAGTTAAAGAATGGTAAATGTTTAGTCATGTTGGATGGATTGGATGAAGTTGCTGATAGTGAAAAACGTTTACAGGTAAGTAAATGGGTAAATCAGCAAATGGCTACTTATCGCCAAACAGCTTTTATTATTACTTCTCGTCCTTATGGTTATAGTAGTGCGCCCGTGGATGAGGTAGGAGTTATTTTAAAAGTTCTACCTTTCACTTTAGAGCAGATGAAGCAATTTATTAATAGTTGGTATCTGCAAACAGAAATCAGAAGTCGCGCTGGGAAAAATAATCAAGCTGTAAAAGCAAAAGCGAAGAAAAATGCCGCAGATTTAATTGATCGGATTATTAATAATCGTGCTATTGCTGATATGGCAACAAATCCGCTATTGGTGACAATGATTGCTACTGTTCACTATAGCGGTAATGCTTTACCAGGACGGAGGGTGGAACTTTATCAAAAAATTTGTGATTTACTTTTGGGAACACGACAAGCTGCGAAGAAAATTAAAGCACCCCTGACATCTGAACAAAATAAATCAGTATTACAAGTTTTAGCCCTAGATTTGATGCAAAAGGAAACTCGCACTTTTGCACCAGCAGCAGTTAAGAATCTAATTGCTAGGCAGCTACAAACCATATTTAATACAACACTAACAGCAGGAGAATTCTTAGAACAAATTAGAGATGTGAGTGGGTTAATTGTCGAAAGAGAACAAGGTATATTTGAATTTGCTCATTTGAGTTTTCAGGAATATTTAGCTGCGGCTGAGGTGAAAGAGTTGCAGCAAGAAAAAATATTAATTGATAACTTTAATAATGCTTGGTGGGCGGAAACAATTCGCCTTTATGCTGCTCAAAGTAATACCACGAATTTGATTCAAGCAGCGTTACAAAATCAAACAGTTGCCTCTTTAACTTTGGCTTATGATTGTTTGAAAGAAAGTAAGAAAGTAGAACCAAAAATACAGCATCAACTTGAAAATTTTCTCGTAGTTGGATTGATATCTAAAGATCCAAAAATTGCCCAAATAGCAGCCCAGGTGAAATTAGTCAGAAGGTTAAATAACTTATTGCGAATTAATGAAATCCAGGAAATAGATCAAAGTTATCTTACTAGGGCTGAGTATCAGGAGTTTATCAAAGATACTTTTGGAACAAATACTATTGAGCAAGGCTTTTTACCAGCTAATGCAAATAATCTTTCTCCTACTCAACCTGTTACCGGGATTAGTTTACAAGCTGTTAATCGTTTTTTTGCTTGGTTGGGTTTTGTTTCTACTTTTAACAACAACCTAGTTCGTTATAGATTACCTACAGAAGCAGAAGCACAACAGTATCCAGCAAGAGAAGAGAATTATCTTACTTGTTGGACTCAGGAAAAACGCACTGATGGAGAAGGAATTAGAGTTGTTAAAGACCAGTGGCCAGAACAATACAGACAACTTTTAGAACACTTGATAGCTGGAAATTGGCAGGAAGCTGATGAGGAAACAGCTAAAATGATGCTCAAGGTGGCTAACCGAGAACTTGAAGGTTACTTAGATGTTGATGCTATTGAAAAATTTCCCTGTTCTGACCTCCGCACCATTGACCAACTTTGGGTACAATATAGTGAGGGTCGTTTTGGTTTGAGTGTTCAGAAGCGTATTTACGAAGAACAAGGGAAAGATTGGTCGAAGATGTATGACGCATTAGAATGGTCAGAGCTGAACTATAGTAATAAAGCTCCTAATGGACACCTACCAGTTTGTCTCTTTCGTAAAAGAAGGGTAGGAGAAAGGAAGGTAGCGTACTCTTTTCTCGCGCAGAGACTCGTAAATTGTAACCTATAAAGCTTTCAGTCAATCATAAACATTTCTTATTGCCTACTTTTCTACGAAGTTTCTAGGTTTCCCGGTTTTCGATACCTAGCACTCCCCCCCTGACAGGTGTAGGTTTTTTACGAATGCATCTGAAATGGGGTTTTTTCGTTGATTGAAAACTCATCTTTCCCCTCTGGTTTCCCACTCAAGAACGAAATTTGGTGTTTTCACACAGTTTAAAATTGTGTTTGAGAGTGTCAACTCACACCTAAATTAAAAACCTACACTTGTCAGGCACTCCCCCCTGGTGGTTGATAGCAATTCGCCATAACAAATTTATCAGCCACTTCCTGAATTTCTGGGTCTGTTGCTTCCCAGTTGTTCCAAGGTAGATTCATTGCATCCCACCTTTTTAGTACGTCATTGCGTTCGCGTAGCGTGTCCGAAGGACTTACGCAATGAAGTGGAGTGTTCGCGTAGCGTGCCGGAGACTCTAGCAATCGCACCTTGCTGCATTCCGGCTGCTTTTGGGTTAGCGTGAATATATCTCAATGTATTTAACGCTCTTTAGCCCTGGCGACTAGAAGTCGCGGCTATACAAACAAAACCCGCCTGCGCGGGTTAAAAACTCATTTTTTCATTAGTCCACGCAGGTGGACTTCCCTACGGGAAGACGCTACGCGCCATGCCTGTGTAGCCGCGTTCGCCTTTGGCGTTGCGTTAGCAATATTATATTCGCCTAAAACTTTTCAAACATCCTCTAAGATGTCATGCTACATTTTCCGGAAGTAACAAACTTTTTCACAAATAAGACACGACAAGCAATTCGTTCAGTTTGTCGAAAACCTAAAATCTTTTGCACAAACTTATAAACTGCTCTTTTACTATTTCCATTAAACTCTGGAAACAGAGCTAAAGCTTCTTCTAAAAAAATTAAGTATTGTGAGTAATCAATAAACAAAGCCTCTCTAGCAAGGTCAAAATATGATTTAGCTAAAGCATGACGATATTTCATCGAAAGTTTATTTGATTGTAATAATTGTTTTTCAATTTTCTCTAAAACTATATAGTGATTTTTTAACCACCGAGTTTTAGAAGAAGTCGAAACTGTAACCGAGCCATGTCGCCTATAGATTGAATAACATCCTGGTTGATATACAACTGTAGCTTTATTCATTACCACTGAGATGAAAAAATCTCTATCTTGTGCAGCTGTTAAAGTTTCATCCCACCCGCCACTATTTTCTACTGCGGTTCTTTTATAGAGTAAAGCTGCTAAAGCAACCCACCAGTTTGCTAATAAAGAAGCCAAAACATCTGTTTGTATTTCAGGGATTTCTATTTTTTCTAATGAACTAGAACCATTAGAGAAATGACGCTGATGTCTCCAATCACCATAAACAACATCGGCTCCTGTTTCTTCTAAAAATTCAACTTGCCTTTCTATCTTTTCAGGCAAAATATAATCATCTGCATCTAGGTACTGAATATACTCTCCTCTAGACAAATCGAATCCTCTATTTCTAGCATGATTTCCACCTTTATGAGGTAAAGGTTGCCAAATAATTTTATCTTTATAACTTCTCAGTATTTCTAATGTATTGTCTGTAGAGCCATCATCAATCACAATAATCTCGATATTAGGATAAGTTTGTTGCAAGCAACTATCAATTGCTTCTCTTAACCATTTATCTGCATTAAAACAAGGGATAATTACGGAAACTAGTTTTTTTTTTCATGGTAATATTCCTCTGGTTTTTACAAAAAATACTAAGATTGGTGCTTTCATGAGCGAAAAAATGAAATATTTAAAGCAAACTGCTTAATTGTTATTTGTGACTTGTGCGATCGCCTGGACTTTATGTGCTAGTATTTTATTTTTATACGGTGCTAATACACGAAGCAAAGTATTTTTAGGAGCTAGTTGTAATGCCCATAATAATGTAGCCAAAGCCGCCCGTTTTTGACCTAATTCAAATGACCTCACGGCGTGTTCATACAAGAACTGAGCAAAGGCTTGGGGATGCTGAAGCAACAGTGATTTATGTTTGTAAACTAGACGTTCAAAGTTGACCTGACGCAGCAAGGGGTCTCGTGAAATCCTGGGGCCATCGTGTATATACAGACGATAACTAACTGTTGACAAACCAAGAATCGAGCAAATAGGATTCAGACGCAAAAACATTTCTGTGTGTACACGCGAAGTAAAAGATTCGTCATAACCTCCTATGGATAAAAATATTTCCCGTTCTACAACCAGCGTTTGTTTAGAAAAAAATGACATTCCTGACTCAATTTCTTCTAAGAAAAAATGTGATCCACGCGGCAGAGTTGGCGGTATACGCTGACTCACAAATTTACCATCTTGATTGACAACTTCTAGACTCGATAGTACTGCTACAGGTTTAGATAACGTCGTATTACTCAAAGCTTCTAGAGAAACTTGAGCCATGTGAGGTAACAGTTCATCGTCGTCATCAAGGTAAGTAATCCATCTTCCGCGTGCTGTCTTAGCCCCAATGTTACGAGCTGCCGCAGTTCCACCATTTTTTGACAAGCGAATAATTTTTAGTTGCGGGTGTGCGGGCAAATTCACAGGCTGATTGGAAGCATCATCAACAACAATTACCTCTATATCTTCTAAAGTTTGTGCTAAAGCAGATTTAACTGCCCGTGGTAATAATTGGGGGCGATTATATGTAGGAATGATGATACTTAATAAAGGGTAGGGCATTTTTAATCAAAGCCAGATTTTAGTTATTGATAACTTGCCAAATTCGAGGTTGATAAAATAAACACCGACTGGTATTCCTATTTGATTTGACAGCAAATCGAAAAGATTCAATTTTATCAAAAGAGCGTACACCTTGTTTCAGGTATATGTTGGCGCTATACATACCAGGAACTAAGCCACAATTGGGCATCTGCATTTGAATTTCCACTTTGCCTGGAAATACTTCCAAAATTTCATTGTCACTAGCTGAAGTGATAGTCAATATCCGAGATTCACCTTGACTTAGGGTTGAAAGTAAAAATCCTAAGTTAACATTTTCAACGTGTTTATTAGCCGAGCATTCCACAGATAAATAAGCAGGCTCACCAGTTATCAGGCTAGGAAGCAAGTTACCTTGGGTATCTTTAAAACAGACAGAAAGAATATCTAAACCTAAACTTTCACTCTCTGGTTTTTTGGGGAGATTTATTAAACCTACAGCTTTTTCGGTTCCACTCAAACAAAGGTCTTCTTCGTATTTACGAATTACTGTTTCGGTTTCACCACCCGAAATCAATTTGCCTTTTGATAAATAAAGGGAAGATTCACAAACATTTAAAATGTTATATTGATTATGAGAAACCAGCACAAAAGCTGTACCTTTTTCTCGCAGTAATGCTAGGCGATGATGGCATTTCATTTTAAATTTAATATCTCCAACAGCCAGCACTTCATCAATTAATAAAATATCTGGTTCTATGTGAACTGCACAGGAAAATCCCAACCTGGCTGCCATGCCAGAACTATAAGTTTTCACAGGTGCGTCAATGGCATCTCCAATTCCTGCAAAATCTACGACATCTGCAAATTTATCTGCTATTTCTTTGGTTGATAAACCCAAGATTGACATATTGGCATAAATATTTTCTCGCCCTGTTAATATCGGATTAAAACCTGCGCCTAGTGCAATTAATGGAGCCAGCCTACCCTTTACTTTTACACTGCCAGTATCGGGCTTAATCAAACCACTAATAATTCGGAGTAGCGTACTTTTACCCGCACCATTTGACCCTACTAAACCTAACGCTTCTCCTCGCCGTAGTTGGAAGTTGACATTTTGTAATGCCCAAAACTCTTTTGCACGTAGAGTATCACTTTTCCTATTTCCGCCTACTAACTCTGTGGTGATATCCTGAACACCATAAAATAAAGATTTCTTTAAGTCTCTACAGAATTTTTTAGAAACGTTATTGACTGAAATAACAACTTCAGTATCTTCAGAGTGAACCGCAAGTTTGTGATCTATTAAATTAGTCATTATTAAGAACTGACTCTTTCTACCACGAAAGGCATAGCAAGACGAAATACAATCCAGGTTAAGATTAATCCCACGAGAGTAATTGTACTGACTAACCAAAAACCATAAGGTTCTGATACCACTCCTGTTGTCGCTAACTCTCGCGTTGTTACCAATAAAGGAGTGACGGGATTCATCTGGACTAAAAAACCAAATGTTCCTGCTTTGGGAACTGGATACACTACGGGAGTTAGGAATAACCAAAATCCTGTAATCAGAGTTAATCCTTTCGATACATCTTGATAAAGAACTCCTAAAGGAGCTAAGAAAAGACCAAGAAAGGTTCCCAGCAAAACTAAATGAATTAATGACACTGGAGTTAAAATTACTGTCCAACCTACGGGAATGCGAAACCAGATAAACAATGCCACTATTAAAATTAGCTTGACGGCAAAGTTAAAAAATACTTCGCCCATTTTCGCTAAAATCAATGCTTCCCGTGGAAAATTAACTCTAGCTAACATCGGTTTAGCCGTTGTCACCGCTTGCACTGGCGCATTTAAAGCTTCGACAAATGTTTGCCACAATGCGGTGCTGAACATAACATAAGCGGGATAAGGTATATCTGTAACGCCAACATTAATAACTTTGGCATTACTCGCAAGAGTAAAACTAGCGGACATAATCATTGGTGGTAAAAAAGCCCACGCTATTCCTAAAAAGGATTGACGATACTGAGCGCTAATATCCCTTACCATCAGTCTCCAAGCAAGTTCGCGAGATGCTAGTAAGTCTAGCCACATTTGCTTGAACAAATCCACTGGATGTCGGAGCAAACTTTCTGGCGTGTAAATCTTGAGGTCAGATGGCTGAGATTTGAGAGTTTTATTTGGCTTCAAAAATTTCTCACCCGTTGCAACAAAGTTTATGGTGTAATTCGTAATTAAGATTTGTCAGATTTCATCTGGAGTTTTAAGCTGAAAAACATTTAGTAGTTTGTTAAGAATTAATTGCCGGATAAAGGAACGAACCACAAAGGACACAAAGAGCGCAAAGGAAGAAGGAAGAAGGAAAGAAAGAAGAAAGACTTCATTTATTTACTCGTCATTTTTGAGTTAACAGACTACTAGTTTGCATATTTCATTAACATGAAATCAATTCCGAGATGATGCTGTGATTTTAGGTTTTGCTAGATGTGTTGGCACGGAATTTTGTTTATTCTGTAAATGTTTGTGGGCATAGGAATTAGTTAGGTAATTGTTCAACGCACGATCTAGCTTAATCATGATGTTTTCTAAGCGGTGAATTCTCCGGCCAAAAATACTTTTTACTAGAGGCGAGATGATTGTGTAGTTGCGTCTTCTTCCCAAGGTGCTGTATTTCTTTTGAAAGTACTCGTCCTCAGTCAGGTTCCATTTGTCGCGTAAACGTTTGAGACTAGCCATCTCCCAAGCATTACTCCAACGCAACATATAAAAATGGAGGTCTGACCATTCAACAGGTGGCCCTGGTACGTAAGTGACGATAGATTCGGGTTCGATGTAGATGGAACCGCCAGCCTCGGTAACCAGCATACAAAAATCGACGTGTTCTTTTGTGTTCAGCAGTGCTTCATCTAAGAAACCTAATTGGTCAAATATTTCTGTGCGGACAATCATGCAATGGAACTCTGCGAGTCCGGTTTTTTCCCGTTGCAGTTGGGGACGGACATCAGCGACCAACCGTCCTTGCTGATATATTTTTTCTATGATGCGTCGTCTGCTGGTCTCGCCTTTGGTTTCCACTTTTACCCTTGACTCTCCACCTGCACAATGTATTTCTGCGTGCAGTGGTAAATGTTGACAAATTAAGGGACTAACTATGGTGGCTCCAGTTTGTTCAGTACAATCGACCAAAGTCTTCAGCCAACCAGGGGTGACTTCTACATCATTATCAATAAAGACAACGTATTTAGTGTTGACTTGACGCAAACCCAAATTTCTGGCGTGGTTTGGGCAGAGGTAGTGATTAGTCCGAATCAGTTCAAATCCTTTTTCCGCCGCTTGTTCTTCCAGATAACGCTGGATATGAGATGGTGAATTACCATCTACATAAATTAGTTGAAAAGGATATTCCGTATGTTGGTAAATGCTTTCTAGGGAATTACGAGTGTGGCTAAAACGCTCTCTGGGAGACACAATAATTGTTACTTGTGGGTCTGTCATATAGTAATGTCTCTATTTTTGACGATATTTAATGCTCAAGGATATGTAGCCATCACCAGGGTGTTATTTAGAGACAGTTACCCCAATTTTTTCCGCCTGGGAAACTGGAGGCTGGACACGTTGAGGATATTTATGGGCGAAGCGATCGCTAACATAAAGATTTAGCTGTTTTTCCATTGCTACGATCATTTTTTCGATTCGCCCCTTACCCTTGGGTAAAGGTAGGCTACGGATCATCGGTTTAATAAATGCTTTGTATCGCCGATGTCCCAATTTTTCATACCGTCTGGCAAAATACTTATCTTCGGTCAGATCCCACTTTTGCCGGAAGTGCTTGAGGCTGGCTAATTCCCACGCATCGCTCCAGCGCAGCATGAAGAAGGCTAAATCAGGCAATTCAAACGGTGGCCCTTGAACGTAGGTGACGATAGAACGGCGATCGCAGTAAATAGTGCCTCCAGCCCGTGAAACTACCATACAAAAGTCCAGGTGTTCTCTAGTCGCTAGCAGCCCTTCATCAAGAAGCCCAATTCGTTCAAATATATCTGTGCGAATTAATATACAGTGAAATTCTACATAGTCACACTGTACTAGCTGAAGTTGGTCGGGTACGTCAGCAACTCGCCGATGACACAACTGACTTTTTTGGTAAATTCGCCGCCTAATACTATCTCCTGTGTTCTCTTCAGCAATGTGAGTTTGTCCACCAGCATTGTGAATTAGTTCATGCACAGGCTGATTAATACAGATAAGAGGGCCAACCACTGCGGCTTCTGTCTCTTCAGCACTTTCTAGCAATCGTTGTAACCAGCCTGGAGTAACTATCACATCATTATCGTATAAGACTAAATATTTGGTCTTGACGTGATGCAAGCCTAAATTTCTAGCTTGGTTGGGGGAGAGATAGTAATCTGTCCGAATCAGTTCAAATCCTTTCTCTTGCGCTTGTTCTTCCAGATAAAGTTGGATATGACGTGGTGAATTACCATCTACATAAACTAAGTTAAACGGGTAATTTGTATTCTCGTAGATACTCTCAAGAGATTCACGAGTGCAGCTAAAACGCTCTCTGGGAACAACAACGATTGTCACTTGCGGTTCTGCGATTACTGGCGAATTCATTTCTCAATCCTCTGCTAATATTCAAAGATTTTCATTACTGTAAAGAACACCACAGAATATTGATTTACAATTTTTTAACTAACGTATGTAGGATTGACTGAAGGATCAAAAAATTCTGGAAATTCTGGGGGATTATTTAATAATACTTGCTGATAAATTGCCACTAGTTCATCGTTAAGCTTGTGCATATCGTAATGCTTTTCTACATAAGCACGACCTGCCCTACCCATTGGTTCCCAAGCTTCTGGATGTTCAATTAAATAGGTTAATTTTGCCGCGATCGCATCAGCATCTTGCTCTGGAACTAGAAAACCGGAAATTCCATCTTCCACTAATTCAGGAATGCCACCATGAAGAGTGCCAATTACTGGTAAACCCATTGCCATTGCTTCTTTTAATGTGTTGACAGGAGCATCTTGATTACCATCGGCGGCGGTTATACATGGGGCGATAAAAATATGAGCTTGGTTGAGTATTTCAATAATTTCTGGTTGATTTTTCCAACCTAGCAGCTTGACTTTTTCAGTAACATTTAATTCTGCAATTAATTCCTGAAAGTGTGCTTTTAAAATGCCATCGCCGATGATTTTATACTCAATATTTGCATGATGTTTTGCTAATTTAGCAATAGCACGAATACCATATTCTATGCCTTTCTTTTCTACGAGGCGACCTGTTGTGACAATCTGAACTTTGCCATCTGAAGACGATTCTCTAGGCTTAAAAGGAAACCGACTGCAATCTATACCTGAACCGTGGACGATAATTTTGTTTTCATTGCAACCTAGTTTAATGGCTCTTTGTCTAAAAAATTCGCAGTTAGTGAGAAAGAAATCACCTTTAGTAAATAGTGGATTATAAATGTCTTCTCCATGCTCTTGAAGATATTTACTGATATCGAAACCGCGAAACGATGTGATCAACTTTCCTTTGATAGCACCAATATCTCGATAAACCATACCATCTAAAGCGAATACCCCAAATTGGCAGTGAATAATATCGTAGGGTTGAGACTTTAACAAAGGTATTACTTCGTACAATATCCTTAAGGAAATTGCTTTTTTAGCATACTTTAAAAAGTTGAGCGATCGCAACAATACTAAAGGAGCTTTAGCAAAATTTACTACTAATAGTATCATTCCTAAAAGGAACCGCCAAAGGTAATTATTTGGGATGGGAGGTATATAGTGAGTTTGCTGCAATAAATTATATTTTTCGACGTTGGGATGCATTTTAGAGGCATCTTCTGGTTGACTAGCGTAAATATGAACTTCATGCCCGCGTGTAATCAAACCTGTAATTTGGTTCAAAATGAATGTTTCTGATATTACAGGAAATCGTCCAGCAATGATGGCAATTCTCATACTAATGTCTGACAGATTACTCTCTGTTTCAAAGTTGTTCTCTAAGCATGATTTATTTCAAAGAATATTTTACTCACAGCTATATTTTTTTAATCTGTTGCATAAGCGAATTGAGTAAATAATTATTTTTTAGAATACATAAATTTTTTTCAGAAATAGCGATAAACAACAAAAATAAATCAAAAAAATATATATGGCGCACCTATTTAATCTGCTGTTTATATTTCCATTCAGAAAATATTTTTAATATCTACCTGAAGACATATTTAACTTGTGGAACTATGTGGGTTGTGTGCCTAAGAAGCTTGAACGCTAAGTTGATATTTATTTGCTTGTTTATCAGCTTTTGTTAAAATGTATTGGCTTATATAAACGCGATGGATCACTTCTTCTTTCTGTAGATAACGAAAGAATTAATTACTTACTTGTATCCGCAACCGCCAGTTAATTCGACGCATCTACATCAAGAAAAGGTACGAGAAGTTACAAGTAAAACCTGTAAAAGATAGGATTAATACTAGTAGTCCGTTGGAATTAACTGCATATGTCCCTATCTTTAACTGAAGAAATTCTCTCTCAACTCCCAGGCGATGTTCTAGGAGGTTTGCATCAAGGCGATCGCCTTTTAACATCCATCAGAGAAAATACAGCCCCAGTCCCCACAGTAGTTAAACAAAGTCAGCAACCATTAGACGCTGTAGATTGGGATGTCATCGTCTGTGGTGGGACTTTAGGGATTTTAATTGCTTCCGCCTTAGCTGTGAAAGGGCTGCGGGTGGCGTTAATGGAACGGGGAACTTTACGGGGGAGAGAACAAGAGTGGAATATTTCTCGCCCAGAATTAGAAGTATTTGTGGAATTAAACTTGCTGAGTAGTGAAGAATTAGAGCAAGCGATCGCAACTAAATATAACCCAGCACGAGTCAGTTTTGCTGGTGGGACAGAAATATGGGTAGAGGATGTCTTAAATATCGGTGTAGATCCAGTTTATCTCCTAGATACATTGAAAACCCGATTTCTGGCTGCTGGGGGAAACTTATTAGAAAACACACCCTTCACTGAAGCGATCGTTCATCCAGAGGGAGTCATAGTCAATAACCAATATAAAACGAAATTATTAATTGACGCGATGGGAAATTTTTCTCCCATCACCCGCCAAGCCCGCCAAGGTAAAAAACCAGATGCTTTGTGCTTAGTAGTGGGAAGTTGCGCCCAAGGTTTTCCCGAAAGTACCTCTGGCGACTTGTTATGTTCCTTCACATCTTTAGAAAATCAATGTCAGTATTTCTGGGAAGCTTTCCCCGCGAAGGATGGCAGAACTACTTACTTATTTACATACATGGATGCAGAACCACAACGCTTAAGTTTAGCCGCATTGTTTGAGGAATATTTGCGACTGCTACCAGAATATCAGGGTGTGGAATTAAACCAATTGCAATTTCAACGAGCGCTGTTTGGCTTCTTTCCTAGCTATCGCCAAAGTCCGATTAAAACCCCTTGGAATCACCTGTTAACAGTGGGAGATAGCAGCGGAAGTCAATCTCCCTTGAGTTTTGGCGGTTTTGGGGCGATGGTACGTCACCTCAAGCGGTTAACTTATGGTATTCATGAAGCAGTGCAAAGCAATCAATTATCTGCCCAAAATTTAGCCCTGCTGCAACCCTATCAACCAAATCTGACTGTTACTTGGTTGTTTCAACAAGCCATGAGTGTGGGGATCAATCAGAAAATCGCCCCAGATCAAATTAACCAACTACTCAAGGCTGTATTTGAGGAAATGCAACAACTGGGTACACCAGTCTTGAAACCGTTTTTGCAAGATGTGGTGCAGTTTTCGGGACTTACACAAACACTGTTAAAAACTGGTTTATTTCATCCGGGATTAGTTGCCAAAATCATTCCCCACGTTGGTTTAATGAGTTTACTTGATTGGATGGTGCATTACGGTAATTTAGGGATTTACACTGCTTTATTTCGGTTAAGCCCCATGTTGGAAACATGGATAAAAAATCAGCCCATTGAGCAACAATATTATTGGCATCGTTTGGTTGATGCGTGGAACTATGGTTCTGGTGCTGATTACTTTGATGCTTGATCCCAATTCTGTATGGTGGCTTGGGTGGCGTAGCTATAGATCCATCCGCCCAACATATTTTTCTAATTCATCGCGTCTGGTTTTTTTAGAGGAACGAACCGCAAAGGACACAAAGGACACAAAGGAAGAAGGAAGAAGGAAGAAGGAAGGAAGAGAATTCGGCGTACCTATGGCTACGCCACGCTAGCTATCACAAGGAAATGGTAGGAGTCTGTTGGTGTGCTTGTGCTAAATCTAAAAGTTCTTGCGTATTTAAACTACGTTTGTTCTCCATAGCAGCTTGTCGCACAGCATCTAAAACGGATTTCATGGCTTCTGGGTTCAGAGAAATACCATGCTGTTGAAGCAGGTTAGATAATAAATGTCGTCCTGAATGCTTACCCAAAACTAAACGTCTCTCTCCGCCTACCTCTTCGGGGGCAAAGGGTTCGTAAGTATCAGGGTTTTGTAGTACACCATGAGCATGGATACCTGATTCGTGAGCAAAACTATTTTCGCCCACAATTGCTTTCCAGGGATGGACATCATACCCTGATGCTGTTGCTACAAGTCGGGATATTTCCAATAAGCGGGAAGTGTCAATGCCTAAGTTAGTATGATGGATGCGTTTGAGAGCCATAACCACTTCCTCTAATGCGGCATTTCCGGCTCTTTCGCCTAAACCATTCACAGTTGTATTCACTGATAAAGCACCCGCTTTGATCCCGGCTAGAGTGTTCGCAGTTGCTAAACCAAAATCATTATGGGTGTGCATTTCTACAGGTATCGATAATGCTGTCACCAATTGTTTGACTTGTGTATAAGTAGTGAAAGGATCGAGAATTCCTACTGTGTCACAAAAGCGAAACCGTGATGCACCACATTCTTGAGCATAAAGCGCTACATCTAAGAGCAGATTTTTCTCGGCTCTAGAAGAATCTTCTCCGCCTACGGAAACAAACAGTCCATGATCAAGGGCAAAGCTGATACTATCTCGCAGTTTATCTAAAACTACCTGCCATTTGCCCTGAAATTTCGTGGCAATTTGGATCACAGACACAGGTATAGATATATGCACTCGCTGCAAACCACAATCTATGCAAGCTTGAATGTCGGAAATTACGGCACGATTCCAACCTAGAAGGTGAGCTTGCAAACCTAAATCAGCAATTGTCGCGATCGCATATTGTTCTGTTTTACCCATTGCGGGAATACCGACTTCTAACTCGTGAACTCCAATAGCATCAAGCAATTGAGCGATCGCTATTTTCTCTTTTAAGTTAAAAGCCACACCAGCGGCTTGTTCCCCGTCACGCAAAGTTGTGTCGTTGATCACAGTTTGCTCCATTACCGTAATGCCTCTGCTATCATAATTAATACACATAAAGTTTGTCCGTAACATAGTAAAACTACATTTATGCCCCAGGTTTATAAAGTAAATAAGACTACAACCAGTTTGCTGGCAATGTTCTTCCCTGGAAAAAAGTGTAATGCAGATATACTCTTGCATTCTACTTCATAAGCTGAATTCGATGTCGTCAAATTTACCTTTTACCACCTGATTTTAATCACACCCGGTTAAATTGTTTGTAGTGGTATATAAGCACAAAAAATAATATATCCCTGTGAAAATCTATAGTTCCGTGATGGGAAACCAAGCTGAAAAAGTTTACTAAGTGAGACTAGCCGTTGAGTAAACTCAGCAGAAACTTCAGCTAACTCTTCAAAACTCAAATTTTTTCCCTGTTATGTCTTGGCGATATTATATGAGTCTAGGAGTAAGGTGAGAAAATTGGTGTAAATCTACTAAAGGAGATAGTGGTTGTGTTGCTTTGGGTGGAGGTAGTGGCGACAAAATGAAATTACATTTGGCAGTTATGTTGCATCAGCAACCTTAGCTCTCATTGGTTTACCAATTGTGATCATGCAGGATATAAAAAAACTCAGAGGTAACGATAACACACTGAGTTTATAGGGGTATTTCTTAACCTTGAGGTTTATACTTATTTGGAATTATGGGATGATTGATCAAATCTTTGAATGTGAATATTACTTTATATGTTGCTACTCAATTGATTGATTGAAGCAATTTCCAGACTTTTGGAGCTTTAGCCCCAAGCTTAGGTTTTATAATTGTTTGCAAATATCAAGAATTTTGGTAAATTTCCCATCCCATGTTTAATGAAAATCCTTTGGTTGTTGTATCAAAAAAAACTTTTTAGAGCCATATTTTTTTATGTAACTAATGTAAGAATGAGGTTTATCAAAGCTTTTGAGAAATACTAATATGTGAATAAAAGCACATTCATGAATCAAGCGATCGCCTAAATATTTGACCTGGGTGGTTTGACCCCCTCTGGGTTAGAGCATGAATTAGTGTAATGTCTTTAAGTAAAAGATCATCTATTCTTCATTCAAGAATACAATAGGTTTGAGAACTACAGAAATTTCTTAAACAGTCAAGTTTGTATACTTACTCAGGCTGTTATCAATATTGACCTTTTTGTAAACCAAGCATATTGATATTCAGTAATCTCCTTTGTCCCCTTTTCCAGTGCAATAACCTCTGGTGACCAAAAAATTTCTAAGTATATCTTTCGCTATGTAGTTCTGATGTTAATCAGATAATGAAAATTGATGAATTAACTATGAGATTCAATAATCAGCTAATTGACTTGCCTCGTTTATATCATGCTACTGATCTATGTCCTTTAACGATTAGCCCTGATAGTTATGTAGTCGATGCAATTATTTTGATGAGTCAAGAACGAAGTATTAATTCGTCGCCAACTGATTCCCAGAATGTTTTAGCTTACGGTACAGCAGATCGTCAAACTAATACTTGTGTCTTGGTTGTAGAACAAGACAAACTATTAGGTATTTTTACAACTACAGATGTAATTAGAGTCACGGCTAGACGCACAAATTTATCTCAGGTGAAGATGGCTGAAGTCATGGTACAGCCAGTCGTTACCCTAACACCATCCCATTACCAGGATGTGTTTACAGCTTTGTCAATATTGCGTCAGCATCAAATTCACCATCTGCCGATTTTAGACCAACAAGGGCAATTAGTCGGGCTTGTTACCGAAACTAGCTTGCTCAATACCTTTGATCCTGTGAATACGGTTAACATTGTCAAATCCATACCACAAGATTCACACCCAGTAGAAGTAATTGCTTGCCAAACTCACGATCATTTAAAAAAATGGTTGGACGCACAAACGGCTGAAGTCATCCAAGTTAATGAAGAACTTCATCAAACTCTCGAAGAACTCCAAGCGGTGGAAGAAGAACTACGTCAACAAAATCAAGAGGTGCTAAATTCCCGTCAAACCACAGATACAGAGCGTCAGCGTTATCAAGATTTATTTGAGTTCGCTCCGTATGGTTATTTAGTCAGCGATACCACAGGTGTGATTAAAAACGCTAACTATGCAGCAGCCACCTTACTGTCTGTACCACAAAATCATTTGGTAGGCAAACCATTAGTTCTATTTATTGCTGAACAAGACCGCCAAGACTTTATATCTCAACTACAGACATTACAGGAGATAGAGGACTGGGAAATTCACCTCCAGCCACGAGATCGTTTATCTTTCCCCGCAAGTCTGAGAGCTACGGCAATCTATGAACAGGGTGAGCGGGTGGGTTGGCGCTGGTTGCTTTGTGATATGAGCGCCCGCAAACAAGCCCAAGAGGAATTATGCCAAGCCAGCAATGAATTAGAAATGCGGGTAATGGAACGCACACAGGAATTGCTGCGAG
This sequence comes from Nodularia sp. (in: cyanobacteria), assembly GCA_007692755.1. GTDB lineage: Bacteria > Cyanobacteriota > Cyanobacteriia > Cyanobacteriales > Nostocaceae > Nodularia. Next base: position 43,742 of record REBL01000200.1, read on the forward strand.
CAAACCAGCTTTTACAACAAGAAATGACTCAACGCCAACGTGCCGAAGAGTCATTGCGGCAAAGTGAGAAACTTTATCGCCAATTAGTGGAAACTCAAACCGACTTGATTATCCGCATAGATTTGCAAGAACGGGTTACCTTTGCCAATACAATATGTTGCCAAATCTTGGATCAGCAATTGGACGAGTTACTTGGTAAGTGGTTTTTTCAGTTCTTCCATCCAGATGACTTGCCTCAAATTACAGAAAATATCAGAAACTTGATCTGCTCACCCCATGAATTCATCACTGATGAGAAACGTTTGTTTACAGCTAATGGTATGCGCTGGGTGCAATGGAAGGTGACAGAAATTAAAAATGAAGCTGGAGAGGTAGTTGAATTGTTGGGGGTGGGCAGAGATACCACCGAACGCAAGCAGATGGAGTTAGCGTTGCAAAAAAGCGAAGAAAAATTTCGCCATTTTGCCGAACAGACCCAAGCCGTTATTTGGATGTCAACCCCGGATTTAAGCCAGAACCTGTATATTAGTCCTGCTTATGAAAAAATTTGGCATCGTTCTTGCCAGAGTGTCAGTGAACAACCTGACTTATGGATAGAGGCAGTTCATCCAGATGATCGAGATCGCCTGATGGCAAAAAGGCAGCGACAGATACAGGGTGAATATGCTGAAGTCGAATATCGTATTCTCCGCCCTGATGGTTCGATGCGCTGGATCTGGGATCGGGGCTTTGGCATATATGATCAACAAGGACAGGTGGAGTACAATGCCGGGATTGCCGAAGATATCACTGAGCGCAAGCAAATAGAAGAATTGCAAATAAAGAGTGAGGCGCGACTAAATTTAGCCCTCGAAGCCACTAAAATGGGCATTTGGGACTGGGATATCCGCACTAATCAAGTAATATGCTCTGCTAATATGGCGCTCCTCTATGGTTTGCCCAGTAATTCAGATTCTGAAAATATAGAAGAATTTTTTAAGTTAGTTCATCCTGAAGACCGCAAAGATTTGTCTGAGTTAATAGCTCGCAGTTTTGAGGAAAAAAGTGAATATAAAAGTGAATTTCGGGTTGTTTGGCCCGATGGCAGTATTCATTGGCTGAGTGGAAACGGTAAAGTATTTTGTAACGAACTGGGTGAGCCAATTAGATTGATTGGTACAACTCGGTGCATCGGTGAACGCAAAGAGGCGGAAGCAGCACTGCGAGCCAGCGAAGAACGTTATCGTTCAGTCGTTGCTTCCATGCAGGAGGGCATCGTTTTACAAAAAGCTGATGGTAGTATAGTTACCTGTAATGCCAGCGCTGAAAGAATTCTGGGGCGGAGTCTAGAGCAAATGCTCACGCACACCTTTGACGATCCCAGATGGAAGACTATAAAAGAAGATGGCTCTCACTTCCCTAGTGAAATGTATCCGGCAATGGTTACCTTCCGCACAGGTCAACCCTGCTCAAATGTGGTTATGGGACTTTATCCGCCCAATGGCAAGCTTACCTGGATTTCCATTAATTCCCAACCCTTGTTTCACGACAATCAACCCGTTCCTGATGCCGTAGTCTCTTCTTTTATTGACATTAGCGAACGCAAACAAGCCCAAGAAAAAATTAGCGAGCAAGCAGCCTTACTTGATATTGCCACCGATGCGATTTTAGTTCGAGATTTCCAAAGCAACATCTTATTCTGGAATCAAGGTGCAGAGCGGATGTATGGTTGGCGCGCAGACGAGGCTTTAGGCAAAGACCCCCTGAAGCTTTGTTGCCAAAATAATTCGCGGCAAATAGAAGCGGCTTTCAAAAGTGTAATTGAGTCTGGCTCGTGGCAGGGTGAGTTACGTAAAGTTACTAAATCTGGCAAAAACATTATTGTAGAAAGCCGTTGGACGCTGATGTATGATGCAGCAGGACAACCGAAATCTATTCTTTCTGTTGGCACTGACATTACAGAAAAGAAACAACTCGAAGAGCAGTTTTTCCGCGCTCAACGATTAGAAAGCCTTGGGACTTTAGCAGGTGGTATTGCTCACGACTTGAATAATATTCTGACCCCAATTTTGGCAGCATCTCAACTGCTACAGTTGAAATTCGCACAAGACAAAAAAAATTATCACCACCTACTAGAAATTATCGAAAGCAATAGCAAACGAGGGGCGGCTTTAGTCAAACAAGTGTTGTCATTTGCGCGAGGATTTAAAGGAGAGCGCACGATAGTTCAACTCAAACACCTGATTGCGGAAATTACCCTCATAGCTAAACAAACATTTCCCAAATCTATTGAATTTGCTATCACTATACCAGAGGATCTGTGGGCTGTCTCTGGAGATGCGACACAACTGCATCAAGTACTAATGAACCTCGTAGTTAATGCCCGTGATGCCATGCCAGAAGGTGGTAGGCTCGCAATTTCTACCAAAAATATGTTGATTGATCAAGCCTATGCTCAAATGAATCTTGATGCCAAAGTTGGGCATTATATTGTGATGACTGTTTCTGATACGGGAATGGGCATAGCATCGGAAATATTAGACAAAATTTTTGATCCATTCTTCACCACCAAAGAAGTTGGCAAGGGTACAGGATTGGGTCTTTCAACCGTGCAGGGAATTGTCAAAAGCCACGGTGGGTTTATGAATGTATCTAGCACAGTCGAGCAAGGCAGTAAATTTGAGATATTCTTGCCTGCGGTGGAAGTTACCCTATCACTGGATATAAATAATTTAGAAATATTTCCCGGACAGGGAGAACTGATTTTGTTTGTGGATGATGAAGCTGAAATTCGCGAAATTGCGAAAATTGTCCTAGAAAAATACAATTATCAAATTCTCACAGCCAGTAATGGCATTGAAGCGATCGCACTTTATGCCCAGCACAAAAAGCATATTAGTGCCGTTTTAATGGATATCATGATGCCGGAAATGGATGGAATCACTGCCATTCGCACCTTACAGAAAATGAACCCACAGGTAAAAATTATTGCTTGTAGTGGCATCAACCCGGACGAGGCTTTGGCAAACGCAGATCATACTGCTGTCCAGTTAGTTATTGCCAAGCCGTACACAGCGCCAGATTTATTAAATAGCTTGCACCATATCATCAGAAAAAAGTAGCTCAGAGCCGTTTTTGCCGATTGCAACTACTTGATTGGTTCTTTTTGTTGCGAAATTGAGAGGGTATAGCTATACTGATTTTGAGATAATTCACCTACATATAGTGAGTATTCTCCTGGCATATAATAACCAGTAATTTCTGGCTTGCTTTCAGAGTAATTATCTGCTAAAACACAAAAACGCCCCCCAGGCCCGTCAATTAGCAATGTTGGCTGTCCAGGACTGTCAACTGTTAAGCGTAAGTAAGGCAGTGGTTTTGTTAACTGGATAATTTGATTGGGTGTATTCGCAATGTTGCCGCAATTACTGGGAACCTTTCCCCCAGTTGTCCCATTTAAAACTAGTGGCTCTGATTTGGAATTGGGTTGAATTTGTAACCGTGGTACTTCAGCTAAATTAGCCTCAATCAGCACCAAATTGATTACCAAAGCTGCGGGAACAACTCCCAGTAGCCTAAGAACCTTCATAATTATTCATGCCCCCGACTATTTCTTCAGCGATATTTATTTAAACAGTCTAAATTTAGAGACGAGTCAGAATTATTCTATGTTCCCTGGAGTTGTATAAATTTTTATCTTTTCTATCCTGCACTCTCTAGAAAATAATTTCCAGGATTTGGTAGGTTTGTTGTGGAACTAGTGACTTATGGTCAAGGTGAAAAAATAGATGAATCCGCAACCTGATGAAGACTTACAACGTCGCCTCCAAAATCTAGAGGCACAAATGAACTCTACATCTGTAGATGTGGGACAATCACCAGAAAATACACAGAAAACGCCGCCTGCATTTTTCAATTTTAAATCTCGTTTAGCAAAATTGCAGCTTTGGTTTCAAAACTTGAACGGAATCACCAAGGTGATAGTCGTCGGTGTGGGGGTGCTAGTGGGATTTGCCATGCTGCAAGCAGTGCTGAAATTAGTCGCATCTGTGATCAGTGTGGCAGTGTTGGCATTCTTAGTGTATCTTGGGTACAAATTTTTTGTATCTGGTAGCTTTCAAAAGAAGCAATAGTATATTTTAACTGTGCCCAGAGCCACTTAAAAATAAATTCAAAGGAATTATGCAATGGCGACCCCAATTGTGAGGAGAAATACCAGTCAATCTAGCCAGCCCAATAAACCGGAAAAAGCCATGTCATTGCCCTTAAACACCAGGCGGTTGGCTGCATGGGCAACTGAAATTACCCTAGTGGTTGTCAGTGGGCTAGTTCCCTTTGGGCTTGGTGTCTATGCCAATTCTAGAAGCGATCTCAATCGCGTGCCACTTCACCCAGTACTGGTAGTCACAGAAAGAGCGATCGCGCGACCTTTGGCTTTGCCTGTCAGTTATGGTATTCGCAACGTCTCCGCCCCGACGAATTTTTTGTGGATCATTGCCTTGTTAGCACCTGTGACGCTTTCATCGTGGCAATTATATTTGCTGGGCAAAACAGGCAGTACTATTCCCAAGCGCAAGTTTGGTGTGCGCGTCGTCAATGAGGTAGGCAAACCAGCCGGTTTAGCCGCAGTTGTAGCGCGGGAAGGAGTTGGTCGATGGACTGTACCTGTTTCCATCGCCTATATTCTTTGGCGCTACAGTTTTGCTTTCCCCAATTTAGGATTGTTCACATTTTTGGCTGTATTGATGGTGCTGGGAGAAGGGCTGGCCTTACCCGCACGTCGAGGTCGTCGCGCACTGCATGACTGGTTAGCAGGTACATATACAATAGATGCCACTCGTCCTTTGCCATCCTCTACTCAGGGGAATAAATCTCAGGGATCGCCAGCAGTAGAGGAATTAACCCCTGTCTCAATGTCAATGTTCACAGGGGAAACTACAAATACCACTAACCTGTGGCAACAAATGCGGCAAAACCCCAGCCGTACTTTGTTTGTGGTAGCCCTAGTCAGTATGGTCGCTGTGCTGGGAACTTTAGTAGCCACCCAAGTTTATATCCAAACTCAACAAAATCGGCGGGAAACTAAGCAAATTAACAGCCAAAAGTTTCTCGCACTTGTCGAAACTTTGAGTCCTGACTCTGGTGCGAGTATAGGCGATCGCCAAAGTATAATTCTAGCCATGGGTGGGATTAATGATCCCCAGTCCATCCAATTTCTCACAAACCTTCTGGTTAAAGAAACTAACCCCATCCTCCTGGAGACAATTCAACAAGCTTTAGCCAGTGTTGGTCTTGCAGCTATCCCGGAATTAAAAAACAAAAATCAGTTTTTAGCAGGTGAATTGAAGTCTGTGGGCGGCGATGCATCCTCAGCGAGGGAATTGCGACAACAGCAGTTACATATTAACCAGCAGACAATCAACAAGATTCTCAGCGTCTACAGCACTCAAACCGCAGGACTTGATCTGAGTCGCGCTGAATTAGGTCAAAGCGGCACTCCAGAAACTTCATATTTCAACTTGGTCTTAGATAACGTTGATCTATCAGGAATCAACCTCAAATCGGCAAATCTTAACCAAGCAAGTTTTAAAGGTAGTATCTTTCGGGGAGTTGGTGCGGATGGACGCTGGGATACTTTCGATGATGCGATCGCGGATTTGAGCCAAGCTCAGATGAAACAAGCCAATTTCACCGATGCTAATCTCAGTCGCGTAATCATGAACCGTAGCGATTTAAGTCGCGCTACCCTGAACAGAGCCAATTTATCCTATGCACGTTTAATCAATGCTGATCTCAGTAGCACCCAGTTAGTGGGAGCTAATTTGCGGGGTGCATTCCTAGAGAAAGCTAGTTTAACTGGGGCTGATATTGGGGATGCCAAATTTAACGAAGCCAATTTGTATGCGGCGCGTTTAACTCGCGTCATTGCCATAGGCACATATTTATCATATGCCAACTTAACTAATACTGATTGGCGAGGAGCAGACTTATCGGGAGCCTATTTAGATCGGGCTAATCTCAGCAATGCCAACCTCAGCGCCACTCGACTTACTGGTGCTGTTTTGCGCTCCGCCAAGTTGGAAAATACCAATTTAGAAAATGCTGACCTGAGTCTTGTTGATTTACGGGGAGCAAATGTAGCAGGTGCTGATTTTAAAGGAGCAGTTCTAGCGCCTGTGACCCAAAATCCTGAAGACCAATTTGTTCAAATGCCAGACTCCGGCTCAATCTCGGCTGTAGTCCAAGGAGTTGATTTTTCTCGAGCCAAAAATTTAGATCCGAGGCAAATAGCTTACATTTGTACCCAAGGTGGTCTGCATTCTAGCTGTCCATAATAGGGAGTAGGGCGTAGGGAGTAGGGAATGGAGTAATTTATCACCTCATTAATCAGTAATAGCGATAAGATAAGTATTCAAACGAACTTATAAAATCCAAGATGGTGTGAGGTTTTTGGTAATGAAGCATCTTGCTTATTTGGTTTCAGCTTTAGCGGCTGGCTCAGTCTTGAGTGTGGCTATTAATATTCAACCAGCACAGGCTCAGGTAGCATATGGTAGCTATGTCGGAGTAGGATCATCTGTTGGTATTACAGATGGGATTCAAATTGGGGGGGTTGTAGCTGTCCGTTACAAGCTTTTAGAATCACCAATTTCTTTCCGCGCTCAAGCTTTGGTGGGTAGAAATACCGCAGTCGTACCCACTGTTTCTTACGATGTCCCTCTCAACTGGCAAACTGATGCTTACTTGGGCGCTGGTTTGGTGTTGGCTGGTGGTGATACTTCTTCTCCTGTGGGTAATAAAATCAGTTTTGCTTTACAACCAGGAGTTGATTACATTGTCCCCAATAGTAATACGGTGATTTTTGGTAACGCCATTATTGCTTTTGATGCCTACCGTGACGGTGCTGGTGGTGCGGCGATCTCTGTGCAAGGTGGTGTTGGTTATAGATTTTAATTTTTTGTCAAAAATTTTGACCCCGTACTGTCGTAGCGCGGGGTTATTTTATTTAGGGGTTAAATTTTTTGGAACTATTGCTTTAACTACAAATTTTTTCCCTTGTGAAATTAAGAGTTAGATATTTTTTAATTAAACTACCAATAATTTCAATTCCTTGCTCGATATCTTCTGGTGTGTGGCAAAAGTTTAACCGCATTGCTGGATAACCCCGTCCAGGAAAAAATACGGCACCATTGGCAATGAGGATATTCTGAAATTGTGAACCAGTGGTATTGACACTCCCCGACCTAAAGGTGCGGGGATTCTTGGTTCAACGAGTCCACTTAG
>REBL01000131.1 GCA_007692755.1 Nodularia sp. (in: cyanobacteria)
CATCTGGGGCAACCTTTGAAAACGTGGTCAAAACCACAGTATTTTTAGCTGATATAAATGATTTTGCCGTAGTAAATGTGGTTTATGCTCAATATTTTCCTGAAGAAACAGCCCCAGCCCGTGCTTGTGTGCAAGTGTCGCGTCTGCCAAAGAATGTTTTAGTGGAAATTGATTGTGTAGCAGTAATTTGAAAACTTGGTTTGGATTAACGAACCACAGAGACGCAGAGGGCGCAGAGAGAAGAGAGAATTTCTGCGATTATACTGGGTTAGTGGTATTTTAGGGTGCTGTTATGGATGCTGAGGAATTATTGGAGAAATATGCTCAAGGTCATCGGGACTTTAAGAGTGCAAATTTAAGAGGAATAAACCTCAGAGGTGCTGATTTAAGTGACATCAATCTAACAAGTGCTAACCTAGACGGGGCTGATTTAGATAATGTTAACCTTACCAAAGCAATTCTTTATGATACAAAGTTCATTAGAGCATCTTTGACGGGCGCAAATTTAAGTTATTTGCTGGACAGTTCTTATGTAAATTTCAATTGGGCTGATTTGAGTGGTACTGATTTGAGTCATACGACACTCCCTAACGCAAGCTTTCATCGTACCAACCTTGATAATACCAAGTTAAGTGGCTCAAATCTAAGTAGCGCAAATTTAACTGAAGCATCATTAAAAAATGTAAATCTTATTAGAGCAGACCTTTCAAGTGCTAATTTGAGTGGATCTAACTTGGCTGGGGCTGATTTGAGTCAAGCAATTCTCAACAATGCAACACTCAAAAATACGGATTTACAGAGAACCCGGATTCGAGGTGTTGACTTATCTCAAAAAACTTTGTCTGGTACAAATCTGGCTAACGCGGATTTAGTTGGAGTATCCCTGGAACAAGCAAATCTTCAAGAAGCCTGTTTGCAAGGAGCAAATTTAGAAAGAACCAATTTTTCCAGTGCAAATTTAATGCTGGCAAACTTTGATGGTGCAAATCTGAAAAAGGCGAATTTAACTGGAGCCAATATTTACGGTGCAACCTTTAAAAATGCTGACCTCACTGGTGCGATAATGCCTAATGGGCAAGTTTACCAGCCAAACACCTCTGAGGGGGAAATTGGTCAGCCAGAAACATTATTAGAAAAAGTGATATTTATGACTCGTCAAGTAATTAAGACTGATAACGCACCAGCTCCAGTGGGACCTTATAATCAAGCGATCGCCGCTTCCGGTAAAATGATCTTCGTAGCTGGTCAAATTGCCATTGATCCCCGGCTTGGTGATGTCGTCTATACAGATGATGTGAAAAAGCAAACTGAGCAGGTAATGGCTAATATGGCAGCTATTCTGACAGCCTCTGGTGCGAAGTTTGAAAATGTGGTCAAAACTACAGTATTTTTAGCTGATATGAATGACTTTGCCGTAGTAAATACAGTTTATGCTCAATATTTTCCCGAAGAAACAGCCCCAGCCCGTGCTTGTGTACAGGTTTCTCGTCTACCAAAAAATGTCTTAGTAGAAATTGATTGTATTGCAGTGATCTAAAAACTTTTTACTACAGCCATTATACTCTTGCTCCCCTCCTCGCTTGCGGGGAGGGGCTGGGGGTGGGGTTCCTGGTTAAGCGATCGCCTTGGGCGATGGGCAAAGCCCCGCAGAATGCGATGAGCAAAGCTCCGCCGTAGGCGATCGCACACCACAAAAAACACCAACTAAATACTTATTAAATTTTCTCATTAAATAATCACGAATTTACCAGCAGTTTCAGCAAAATTTATGCTGCTGGATTACAACTTCTGAGCAATTATCTGGCTGTTCTTCTTCCCTATTGTCTGCAAAGTGCTTATCCATGAGTTCAGGGATTTGCGCTGCTTTAATGCGGCTATAGCGGTTTTTTTCAGGCATAACTAGATTAGGCCCCGCCTTACAGTTTTTCATGCAGCCAGTACCTTTAATCGTTACTTGGTCTTCCAAACCGCGATTACTTAAAGCCGCCTCTAACGCTTGACACACTGCTTTACCACCACGTTTCATGCAATCAGACTTTTGACACACCAAAATTGTGTGTTTATTTTTAGCTGATTTAGCCTTAGCCGTTTTCATTGCTGGTGTTTCCTGTACTGGGGTAACAGTTGCGACTCTCCCTATATCAGAACGTGCTGCCATTACGCGTTCGGCTTTTAATGTAACTTTATCCTTTTTTATATCATGCTTCTTGTAGCCAACAACTTGCAGCCAAGTCCCTGGCGTTAAACGCAAGTCAAAAGCCATGCGTAAATGTTTAGCGAGTTTAACATAACATTCACCCTCGGAAGTGCCTAATAACAAGCCTTTAACCTTGTAACCATCTTTAATTACAAAATCAATAAACCTTCCTTCCAGGCAAAATTCTGAGATGTCTGTACTATAAGATGCACTCATTTTTCTTAACCTCCTGTTAACTAATTAAGTCTGAATGTCTGTTATATATCGAAACTTCAAAACTTTCGGTAGCGACTTGTCCAGCAATTTTCCAGATTCCCAATCAACACTTGCCGAGATGCTGTTAAATGCTGCATTACAGACCAAAGTTGAACTACTGCTAAAGGGTTGCTAATTTCAACCTTCAATGGCTGGTTAGCCTCACACCAACAGGGGATATCTAATTCCTGCAAGCGTTGATAGACTTGCCATCGGTCTGCCCAGTCCACCCCTACCCCAACGACGAAATTTGTCTTGATTTCTGAACTTAACGATTTCAAGCGACTAGCCCTCAATATGCGACTAAATTGCAGTAACTGACTTGCTTTGACCCCCTAGTTCCTAGAATCTTTGGGAGTACTACCTCTTTAAACCAGCATACATTAAGTGCAAACAATTCTCAGTTACATAAAGAAAAAATATCAAAACTTTGTAATAAATTCCGGTTATGAATTGGGGAATTAGGAGTAAGGAGTAGTACCACCGTGAAGTCAACTCCCAGGCGACTGGTGTAAAACCTTGACATCGCTGGGCGGTAAGCGTAACAACTTTGACCTTAGGAGCAGAAGAGTAAGGTTGTGCTAGGTAGCCATACTTTACTAGCGAGTTTGATGGGTCTGGGAAGTGCCAAAAAACAAGATAGATTCTTCCCTAATGCGCCATACCCCAAGCCTGATAGCCAAATGTATGAAAAATACCTTTTTTGCTCAAGCAGAACAGAAAAATTTGGGAATCTGAGACTTTAAAGTTTGGATGGGTAGGATCTCAGTTTTGCAAATGTCTCCTAAATCGATACCCTTTAATCTCCCCTTGTTATAGCCGTTCCTAATAGTCCCTTCCTCGCTTGCACCCTAAGGTGTACACACATCCTGAACCAAAGAGAGTTTCCAGTCCTAAAAACAAGATTTAAGCGGAAATCTAGTTCCCCTCCTCGCTTGCGGGGAGGGGAAAGGGGTGGGGTCTTATCCCGACTTGTGTGTACACCGTAGCTCCTGAGTAAGAGGTTAAGGTCAGGTTTTATAAAGCTCATTCCAAATGTGAGATATTGCCATTTTTATGGTGAAAAAATAGTTTCAAATTATTCTCATTAGTAGCAATTAAACACTACACAATGGGAGTCATATCATCCTACTAAAGAGGAAAAATTGCTATTTTAGAGACAGAAAAATTTAAATAATTAGATATTAATTAGGCTTGCTTTTATTTTTTAAATGTTAATATGTAAAAGATAAGCAGTTAAATGCCATTACTGTTAAAAACCGAGGAGAACCATGTCTGATACACAAACCTTATTACAAAACTTTGGTCAGGTTTATGACAATCCTGTATTGCTAGATCGCAGTGTAACCGCTCCAGTTACTGAAGGTTTTAACGTTGTATTAGCTAGCTTCCAAGCACTATACTTGCAATACCAAAAGCATCATTTTGTCGTGGAAGGTGCAGAATTTTACTCACTGCATGAGTTCTTTAGCGACCACTATGAGCAAGTACAAGATCATATCCATGAAATTGGCGAACGGTTAAATGGACTGGGTGGTGTACCAGCTGCTAGTTTCAGCAAATTAGCAGAATTAACCTGTTTTGAACAAGAACCCGATGGCGTATATTCTTG
>REBL01000156.1 GCA_007692755.1 Nodularia sp. (in: cyanobacteria)
GGTTTAATTTATAGTTTTGAGTTAAAGACATACTTAATTACCAATAACCACTAATCATAACACTTTTTTAAGAAGTCAACTAACCACAGAGGCAAAGAGGACACAGAGAAATTAGGAAAAGAGAGGTTTATTGAGTGTTTGTTTATTGGGAAGTTATTTATTTTTGATGCAAAATCAACCGATTTCCGTCGGGATCATAAGCGTAAATTTCTCTCCCGTGGGAAGCGGTGGTGATTTCTCCGGGGGGTGGATAGCCTAAGTTTGTCAGATGCGCGATCGCTTGTTCTAAATTATTCACTTCTAAACACAAACTTATCTGACTGTTTGCGGAGTTGGCAAATTCTGATGTATGGTTTTTTTGAGGTTGAAAAATCCCCAATCGTACACCAGGAAGTTGAAACTCTGCATAAACATTGGGAATCAGAGACGATGGTTTTTTATCAAGTAATTCTGTATAGAAATTCACCAAAATCTCAAAATTAACAGATGCTAAGGTGACCAGTGCTTCGGTATATTGGAAACCCATATTTAATGTAATTTTTCCAGACGATTTATGAACGGCTAAACAAATTTGGAAAGTCCCAGCAGAATCAGCAAAATTCCCGGTAAATAAGAGAGGCGATTGAGTAAACGATTGTTAGCTAAAACTATCCCCACTTGTAACCCGAAATAGATCAGACATCCACTCATACCGGAGATAATCACTGTGGTCAGCCAGATAGAATGTCCCATGAGGGCGGCCCCAATCCCGGCTAGAAAGGAATCAAGGGAGACGGAGAAACCCAGGGCTACGGCTTCTAAGTTAGTGATCGAACCGGAATCGTCAAAGTCTGCGGCCAGGGGAGATTCCCATATGTCTAGGATAATGCGTAGGGGTTTCCAGTTTAACCAGTGCGGTCGGGATGGTTTTGGTGCTGTTCTCCGGGGTTCTCGAAGTGAAGACCGTGGTTGGACTGACTGCTGGCGATGAGAGCGAAAATTATTGAAAACTGCGATCGCACCTATTCCCAGTAATATTACTCCTCCCAGGCGTTCTGCCCACTCTAAAGGCAACAAATGGCTGACTGCATTACCTAATCCCATGGCCAGTAGCAGTGTAGTGGCTGTACACAGAGTAATTAATGCTAAAGATTTAAAACCAATGATAATGCGGCGCATTCCATAAGTGACACCCACCCCAAAACTATCTAAACTCACTGCAATCGAGAGGATCAACAGAGATGCTAAATCAGACATTCTTTTCCCTGATACTGTAAATCATCTACGATGACTTCAAACTAACATACCCTTATCTACCTAGTGAAAACACCATCCCACAATCACCATTTTGAAAAGGGATTTGTTACCAAATAGCTATTGTAATATCTCGGATCATGGGATACTTCTTCACCAATCCAAGGAGGTAGTGAAATTCGTTGATTTACATCACTGAGTTCGACTTCTGCTAAAATCAATCCTTTATTCAAACCATCAAATTCGTCTATTTCCCAAATCAAACCATCCCACTCTACTTTGTATCTAATTTTTTCAATAAAAGGCTTTTGACATAATGTATTCAGCATTTCCTGAGCATCTTCTACAGGAATGGGATACTCAAACTCTAATCTTGAACATTCAACGCTAGGCCCTTTAATCGTCAAGTAACCTTGTTTTGCGACTATTCGCACACGTACAGTAACTTTATCTTCTGTAGTAATGTATCCTTGACGATATACACTTCCTTGTGCATTTTTTCGCCAACTGTCTTCTTTGAGTAAATATTTCCGTTCTATTTCTTCAGCCATTTTGTCAAATTACTCTTGGTTGTAGGCAAATATTAAAAAATTGCATAGTTGAAATTTTATAATAATTTTGGCTTTGGTGTCTATAAATCAAGTATAATACAAAACAACAGGTCATCAAGTTGTAAATGACCTGAAAATAAGGGTATTTTAATGCGATCGCTTGGCAAAATTCTGGTTCATGGCATGATTTTCAGAACAGAGGATTAGCGAAGCGATCGCAGTGCTTAATTTCTCTCATGAATATTGCAATAATTACTCAAATGAGAGAATATTTAACTTAATGGAGGCGGATTTAGCAACCGCGCCCGATGCGTCCAGACCCACGATCAAAGTTAAGTCCACCGTCATACATATAGTTAGAAAGAGGTAGGTGTTTAGCAGTATCAGTTCTCTGAGAAATAGACAGAGATGGCATAGACGCTTGCAAACCTACAAACAAGCCAGAGGTGAAGCGATTCATAATGTTAGTTTGGTAAGTTGATGGTCATTTCTACAAGCACAGGAAGTTTACGAAGAGAAGATTCCACAAAGCTTTGAATATATTCTAGCAAAGTTATTAGCTATGCAACAGCATTACACGCCACATTAGCAGAGTATGATCACAAAACAATAATTTTAAATAGACAATTCTATACAATTATTTTTGAGAAATCTGGTGAAAAACAATGTAGAGAAGTTACATACACAGCAGTTTTAATTTAGTTACATGAAGTACAGATTTATGAATTTTCAAGCTGTGCGATCGCCTCAATTATTTGTTGGTAATATTCCATATTTCCGTCTCGATTATAAATATCCGCAGATTTTTGGAAATCGGCTATTGCACCTGGATAATCTTCTAGCTGACGGCGGATATCAGCCCGTAGCATATAAGCTGAAGCCCAATAAGGCTGACGTTGTAAAGCTTGGTTCAAATCAGCCAATCCTGCGGTTAACTCTCCCAGCATAGAAAGGCTACGACCCCGGTTATACCAGTCTTCAGCCCGATTAGAATCGATAGTAAGGGCTTGATGATAATCTTCTATTGCGCCTTGATAGTCTTGCAGAGCATAGCGAGCATTGGCGCGATCGCTATAAAATGTAGCAGATTGAGGATTTCTTTGGATTGCTTGGGTGTAATCTGTAACTGCACCCTGATAGTCTTTTTGTGCATAGCATAAAGAAGCCCGATTGTAATAAGCTTCGATCAGATCAGGATTGATTTCTAATGCTTGATTATAATCTGCCATTGCCTGCTTTTGATTTCCCAAAAAACGATGCGCGTTACCCCGGTTGCAATAGGCTGGGGAAAATTTAGGAAACAGCTGAATTGCTTGAGTATTATCTGCGACTGCGGCGAGAAAATCTTGCAAAATTTCGTAGGCAATTCCTCGGCCATAATAAGCCTCAGCTAAATTAGAATTAATCTGCAATGCCATAGTATAGTCTTGGACTGCGCCTTGATAATCTCCCTGACTACGGCGGGCTGTAGCGCGATCGCAGTATCCTTGGGCTAGATTGGGATCAAGTTGTAAGAGTCGATTACTATCATCAATTGCCCCTTGATAATCTCCCAACAGGCGACGCACATTAGCCCGAAAACCGTATACTAAAGCTAAGGTGGGGTTTTTTTGTAACGCTTGGCTATAATCCTCAATGGCTTGGTGGTAGTCTCCTAATGCTTCTTGAACCAAACCCCGTTGAGAGTATGCTTGGACATCATCAGGATTCAGAGTTAGGGCTTGATTAAAGTCAGCCATTGCTAGTTGAAAATCTTGGAGGCGAGAATAAACAAGACCTCGATTGTAGTATGCTTCAGCAAAATTGGGGTTAATTTTTAAAGCCTGATTGTAATCTTTGACCGCGCCTTGATAGTCTTGTAGAGCATAGCGGGCATTACCTCGATTATGGTAAACTTCGGCTAAATTGGGATCTAGTTCTAAAGCGTGGTCATGTTCAGCGATCGCTTGTTGATACTCTCCTAAAATATGATAGATATTACCCCGACTGCTGTAAGCTGGGGCAAAATAAGGATGCCATTGTAAAGCTTGTTGAAAATCAGCGATCGCTCCTTGATTATCGCCATAATTGCAACGCGCCACACCCCGATTATGTAAAGCCTTGGCAATATCGCAGTTGATCTTCGTAGCTAATTGAGGACTATTTTCTATGGCTTGTTGATAATCTGCGATCGCTTGGTCGTAATATTCTAAAGCTAAGTAGGCATTACCCCGACTGTGGTATGATTGGGCAAAATTAGGCTTAATTTCTATAGCTTGATTAAAGTCAGCGATCGCACCCTCATAATTACCCAAAAAATAACTAGCATTTCCCCGGTTGCAATATGCTTCAGCAAACTGGGAATTTATTTGTATGGCTTGATTAAAATCGGCGATCGCGCCATGATAATCTTTAAATTCAGCGCTGAGAATCAGACCCCGGTTATAGTAAGCCTCGGCGTAGTCTGGATGTAGCAAAATCGCCTGAGTGTAACTTGCTAAAGCTTCTGGATAGTCCCCTTGCAAATGTTTGTTGAATCCCTGTTGGAAAAATTCGTCAGCATTCATCTAAGTTTGTCCGGGTTATGACACTCCCGACACTCATTGTAAGCCGGTCTTAGTTTCACATCAATTTATTTGAGTTTATTTGTGCGATCGCCTCCCTGGATCATCACACAACGAATCATCTATGCTGTAAGCATACCCTTAGTCTGAAAGACTCATGACCAGCAAAGAAGTATTAAGAAATGTTGCGTCAGCAATCCCACTCTTCAATGACATTGATCAGAAGGAAACGTTTTTGTTTGTTCTCGGTGCGTTATTTTCACGAATCATTAGCGTGAGAAAAGCCGCAGAAATTATGGAAATTGAGCTTGATACATTTGTTGAGTTATTAGATTTAATGGGTTTAGAATTTTCATATCTCACGTCTGGGGATGTCACAATTGAAAGGAATTGGTAAAATCTGTGCAGATTTTTTTTAATTCCTCTCCATTAATTTTCCTAACCCGGCTAAGATTTTTGGATATATTTCTGGATTATCCTGATGAATTCTACTTACCATCTTTTGTTGCTAAAGAAATTAGCGTTAAACCTGATGAACTTTTCAGAAAGTCATAGGGTTGATTGATTCCGGTAATATTGTAGTCAGAGAAATTCAATTAAGTTTATTAGCTGATAGTTTAAATATGCGCCTGGGAAAAGGAGAGTCAGAAGCTATTGCTTTAGCAATCTAGTTACAATCTTTATTATATCATTTTGGATGATTTTGCAGCCAAAAAGGAAGCCATTCGACTAGGACTCAACGTTAAGGGAACTTTAGCCGTCATCAGAAAGCTTCAGATAGATGGCAAAATCGCCATTAGTAGCCTGGATCAACTGTATCAAAACATGGTGGCAATTAATTTCAGAGTTAGGCGATCGCTCTTTGATGCTATTTTTGCAGACTAGATGAATGCGATCGCCTCTTATATCATTCAGCTTCCCTAAGCAGGTAGGCTAAATACAAACAAAATGTAGGGTGTGTTGTCGCACAGCGCAACGCACCATCAACACTTCGGCTGCGCTCAGTGTAAACAATTCAAGGTACGGTAGTCCTACAGTTAATTTATATTTCTTCATATACATCTAATTTTTTCACTTATATTCATTTTAATAGTGCTTATGTACCAACAAAATTACTGTTGAGAATAGATCGATAACCGCTATGCTTAAATTAGATATTTGTGAAAATCTCACGAATATGCCCTTTAGGAATAGAACTTAACTATGCTCATAGAATTTAGTATTGGTAATTACAGATCATTTAAAGATAAAGTCACCTTTAGCATGGTTGCGGCTAAGATTAAAGCCAAAGACCCAAAAGTTGATGATAATAATACTTTTGCGGTAGATAATGAACTTACATTACTCAAAAGTGCGGCAATTTATGGTGCTAATGCTAGTGGTAAAAGTAACCTAGCCAAAGCCATAAGCTATATGAAGTGGTTCATGATTAATTCCTCGAAAGAAACTCAAAGTACAGAAAAAATTGGAGTTGAACCATTTAGACTTAGTACAGATACTGAAACCCAACCATCCTTCTTTGAAATTGTGTTTTTATTAGATGCTAAAAAGTACAGGTATGGCTTTGAAGCTACTCAAGAAAGGGTTATTTCAGAATGGCTATTTTATGTTCCTAATAAAAGAGAAACTCGACTTTTTGAACGTGAATTTGAAGAATCTACTGATACATTCAATATATCTAAAACTTTTAAAGGTGGGGGAATTGATTCAAAAACTAGACATAATGCACTTTTTCTATCAGTAGCTGCTCAATTTAATGTTGAAATAGCCGAAAACATCCTAAATTGGCTCACAAGAAAATTACAAATAATTTCAGGTTTAGATAACATGGATTATTTAGATTATACAGTTAGAGGTCTAGCACAAGATAATGACAATAGAGAAGAAATTATTCAATTAATAAAAAAATTAGATTTAGGTATCAGCGAAATCACAGTAGATGAAATAGAAATTAAACTGGATTCTTTGCCTTTACCGGAAAATACATCAGAAGAATTAAAAAAAATGATTGTGAAGAGCGGAGTTCTAAAACAAACATTAATTAACACTGTACGTCAAAAATTTGATAGCCAAGGTAATCAGATATCTTTGGAATCATTTTATTTAGATTATCAAGAGTCGGAAGGAACTCAAAAAATAGTTTCTATCGCTGGTCTTTTAGTAGATACTCTTAGAAATGGTAATATTTTAATATTTGATGAATTTGACGCGAGACTTCATCCTCTAATTAGTAAAGCAATCGTGGAAATATTTAATTCTCAAGAAACAAATTATAATAATGCACAATTGATATTTATGACTCACGATACTAACCTGCTGAGTAACAAAATATTTCGGAGAGATCAGATTTGGTTTACCGAGAAAACTAAATATGGTGCTACAGATTTATATTCCCTCGTCGAATATCCAATTAGAAATGATGCTTCATTTGAAAGTGACTATATTAAAGGCAAATATGGTGCTATTCCCTTTATTGGTGACTTAAGCCAAATGTTCGGTAATCCAGATGCCTAAAAAAATAAGGAGAGCGTCATCTCGTGGTTATTCTGATAGAAAAGTTGGCACTAGAGAGTTAAGACAAACATTTTTAATTATTTGTGAAGGTGAAAAAACTGAACCAAATTACTTTAAATCTTTTCGTGTTCCCCGAAATGTAGTTTCTGTTGATGTGAGAGGATTCGGATATAATCCCAGTAAGCTAGTAGAAACAGCAAAAGAGTTGAGTGAACAAGAAGAATATAACCAAGTTTGGTGCGTATTTGATCGAGATGATTGCCTGAAGCAAGATTTTAACAATGCAATAGCAAATGCTGATAAAGCAGGATTTAAAGTTGCTTACTCTAATGAAGCATTTGAATTATGGTATGTATTGCATTTTGAATTTCTCAACACTGCACTTCCTCGCCAAGATTACATTTCTAAGTTAAATAAATTCCTGAAAAACAAATATAAAAAAAATAGCGATTCAATTTATGAAGAGTTAGAACATCTACAAGCTACTGCTATCAAAAACGCTAAGAATCTTCTCAAACAATATAATCCACAGAATCCAGAAAGTGATAATCCTTGCACAACCGTACATCTTTTAGTTGAAGCATTAAACGAATTTATTCCATAATGCTTAATCGTTAACTGCAACTGGCCGCGGTTCCACAACTTCCACAGTTCTACATCAAAACCATCAGCCGCTTTTGCTGTCAACGTCTTGGGTATCATTAGCATCCTCGGTATTGCCAGCCATCACGTTAGCATCTACGTAGAGGTTGTATACTCAGTTACTAATCGTAATTATATTGCTGTTGCCGAAAATGTCGAGAATGTTCCCTGTATCGCACTTAGAAGAATCGTAATTTCTTTAGATAAATAAAAATAAAATTGAGATATATAAGTATACAATTACCTACAATATAGTCCGAAAATTGAATGGCACTAATAATAACGGAAAAGACACTATTGACAAGGCTTTTGGGCGTGTCCGGGGTCAATTCAGAAGATGTTTTCCCCTTTGATTTACTCAAATTCCATCGATTGAAAGACTACATACCATGTTAAATAGGAGGTTTCGCCATTTCTTAATGCCATTTAAGTTTAATTAGGATTAATAGATTAATAGTTCCATGAGTTCACCCATACACGTCAGTCAACCGCGCAGGTTAAAAACAAACACATTTCTCAACCGACTTTTATTAGAGGATACCTCGGTATCGCCAAAACGTTTTAAGTTACTGCAAAATTTCTCAATTGTTAGCCTGCTTTCATTTACCCTGGCTATTGGCTGGCTGACTGGGTTTTATCGTCAGGAGGCTGTAAAGAGCTTAGTCAATATTAAGGAAGAAAACAATGTTATCCTCACAAAAATACTTGCGAATAACCTCTGGACAGAGTATAGGTCATTTCTGCTCTCTACCAAAACCCTGAGTGATCAAGAGCTAGTTGCAGATCCTAGAATTAGCCAGATTCATAAAGCGGTGCTACTCCAGGTTCAAGGTTCGGCCATAGCCAAAGTCAAAATTTTTGATTTGCAAGGGCGGACGATATTCTCGACAGAGTTAGCTCAAATTGGAGATATGGCCAAATCTTCGGCTTTTCAAGCGGCTAAATCTGGAGAAGTTGTCAGTCAGCTGGGACATCGAGATACCTTCACAGCTTTAACTAGCAATATTAAAAATCGTCATTTACTCGCCAGCTATATTCCGATTTATGATCAGCAGACTAACAAAGAGATGCTCGGTGTATTTGAGGTATATACCGATGTTACCCCCTGGTTGCAGCAGATTGGATCAACCCAACGCACGATTATTATCAGAGTCGCTCTAATTTTTGCAGTCCTTTACATTGTACTCTTTGTCTTTGTCTCTAGGGCAGATGCTTTACTGAAAAAGCAATATCAAGAATTGCAGGAGTCTGAAGCATCTTATCGGCGGCAATCCAGTGACTTAGAAGATACATTGACTGAACTACAACAAGTCCAGACTCAGTTACAGCTGGCTCTCGAATCCTCTAATACAGGACTTTGGGATTGGAATCTGCAAACCGATGAGGTCAGCTTTGCAGAAAAACAGTGGAAAGAATTTCTCGGTTATGATTTCACAGAAACTCTTGAGAATAACCTGACTGAATGGGAAAGCCGCATCCATCCCGAAGATAAACCCCAGTTGTATGCGGAGATGACAAAACATCTGCAAGGGGAAACGGAAACCTATGAAAATATCCATCGTATCCGGTGCAAAGACGGCACATATAAATGGAATTTAGCCCAAGGGAAAGTTGTTGAACGAGATCAAGACGGCAACCCAGCCCGGTTTATTGGCATTCACAGGGATATTAGCGATCTTAAACGCTCCGAAATCGCCCTCACAGAACTCAGCGAAAAACTGAGAAAATCCCAAGAAGTTGCCCATTTGGGCCATTGGTCATTTGACCTTGCTACCCAAAAAATCATCTGGTCAGAAGAAGTCTTCCGCATCTTTGGCATGACCCCAGACCAAGGTGAACCCAGTTTCGATCAGCATGTCCAGCAATTTCACCCAGAAGATCGCACCTTCTTTTTAGAACGAGTTACTGCCGCCGGACAAGGCAAACCCCAGGACTTTGATTGTCGGATTCTGGTTGATGATCAAATCCGCTACATGAATAGCCGCATTGAATTGGAATTTCAAGACGAAAAATTGGTAAAAATGTTTGGGGTCGTAATGGATATTACTGATCGCCGCATGGCAGAATTAGAACTCGAACGCTTTTTCACCATTTCCCTCGATTTGCTTTGCATTGCCGACACCGGAGGGCATTTTCGCCGCCTCAATCAAGCTTGGGAAAAGATATTAGGCTATTCTATCTCAGAGTTAGAAGGCAAAGCCTTCTTAGATTTTGTACATCCTGACGATCTCGATTCCACATTAGCCGCCATTTCAGATTTAAACGATGACCGCACCATTATAAAATTTGTGAACCGCTATCGTACTAAAGACGGTAGCTATCGTCATATTGAATGGCTGTCGAGTCCTCAAGGAGATTTGATTTATTCTGCTGCGCGAGATATTACCGAACGGATCGATACCCAGACTCAACTTAAAGCTCTCCTTGAACGCAGCCAACTACTGAATCACCTCAGCACAGAAATTCGTAACTCCCTGGCTTTAGAGAATATCCTAGAAAGTTCGGTCTATACCATCTTTGAGCAACTCAATCTGGATATTTGTACATTTGGGTGGTATATTGCCGATGCTAAAACGTCCCAATGGGAAGTGGTGGAAGAAGCGCGAAACCCCAAACTTTGCAGCTGGTTAGGTTCTTATGATCTTGAGGAGTTTCCTCTGCTATTTCAGAATATCTTTGCAGAAAAAATTTATACCATTGATCTGCAAAATTCACAGGATAGTCAAGACCCAGAGCTAAGGTCATTTTGCGAATTGATGAAGATTAATCTTTATCTGGCTTTACCAATTCACACTGAGGGTAAAATCGGTGCGTTTGAAATGGGACGAATTGATGGCAGTGTAGCTTGGCAACCTGATGAAATTGAGCTATTACAAAACTTAGCAACTCAGGTGGCGATCGCCATTCAACAAGCCGACCTTTATCAAACTTCCCAGTGCAAAAGTCAAGAACTCGAACGAGCCTATCAAGAATTAAAACAAACCCAAGTACAACTGATCCAATCGGAAAAGATGTCCAGCTTGGGTCAACTGGTAGCAGGTATTGCCCATGAAATTAACAATCCCGTTAGCTTTATTTATGGCAACTTAGAACCTGTGGAGGAATATGCTGAAGATTTATTAAACATAATTGGACTTTACCAAGATTCTTATCCCACTCCCTCGATAGAAATCATGAAGGCAATAGAAGAAGTTGATTTAGAGTTTATCATCAAAGACTTACCTAAAACTCTGCAATCAATGAAGACAGGGGCATCACGGATTCAGAACATTGTCAAATCTCTACGCACCTTTTCACGCCTAGATGAAGCTGACCTGAAGCCAATAGACCTACATGAAAATATTGATAGTACCTTGATGATTTTACAAAGTCAGTTAAATGGTAAAATTGGCAAGCCAGAGATTACTGTAATTAAAAACTATGGCAACCTGCCTCAATTTGAATGCTATGTTGGCTTGCTAAATCAGGTGTTTATGAATCTGCTGATGAATGCTATTCAAGCCATTGAAGAACGGCAAATCATTGAAGTTGACCCAACCTATCAGGGCATGATTACTATCACTACAATGGTAGAGCCATCGGAGGCGGTTTCAATTTCGGTGCAAGATAACGGTATAGGCATGAGTGAAGAGGTTAAGGCTAAAATTTTAAATCCCTTTTTTACTACTAAACCTGTCGGTAAAGGGACAGGGATGGGATTGTCCAATAGCTATCAAATTGTCACGAAGAATCATCAAGGAGAGTTATTTTTTGATTCGACTTTGGGGGAAGGTACGATTTTTACAATTCGATTGCCAAAGACAAAGGTGAAAAATCACTAAAGGATCGGGTGCGATCGCATATTCCGCTAAGATTTTTAAATTTAGTTTTGGTAATAACTCACTTTTGACAAATTGTTGATAATTTTCAATCTGCAAAATATAAACTTCCTTGACACCTGAAATTTTATCCCCCCGCTAGTTACTATTATTTTATTTTTATATGAGGAACGTTCGCGTAGCGCATACAGCAAAGGGCGCATTCGCGCAGCGTCTCCCCTTGGGAGAAGTACACAAAGAAAGAGAGAGAAGGAAGGACAGATGACAAGAAATGTTTGGCGTTGCTGTACTAAAGTATGAAATGCCAAAATCACCTTGATTTTTCTTCCTACCTTTGCGCCTAACGCACTTCGTGCTAGAGCTTACAGCACGCTACGCGAACGCTAGAGCCTACGGCACGCTGCGCGAACGCTGATGCGCCTAACGTACTTCGTACTTCGCTTCGCTAATGCGTGAGCCTAATTCATATTTGAAATCAGCAACGCCAAATGTTTTATGGTGGGCATTACCCACCACAGATTTTTAAACCTTAAATTTTTCGGTAATTCGCTTCATGGCTTCTTCGACATTTTCCCGACTATTAAATGCCGAAATGCGGAAGTAACCTTCACCCGCAGCGCCAAAACCAGAACCCGGTGTACCCACTACATTCACAGTGTGCAGCAACTTGTCGAAAAATTCCCAACTAGTTAAATTATTAGGAGTTTTTACCCATACATAAGGTGCATTGATTCCACCATACACTGCTAATCCGGCTGCTGAGAGTTGTTCACGAATAATTTTGGCATTTTCTAGGTAAAAACTCACCAAGGCTTTAATTTGCGCCTTTCCTGCCTCAGAGTAAACCGCTTCTGCACCTCGTTGGATAATGTAGGAAACGCCATTAAACTTAGTCGATTGGCGGCGATTCCACAGCTTCCACAGTTCCACATCAGAACCATCAGCAGCTTTTGCTGTCAGCGTCTTGGGGACAACTGTTAACGCACAACGAGTTCCGGTAAAACCTGCATTCTTGGAGAAGGAACGAAACTCAATTGCACATTCTCTTGCGCCTGAAATCTCATATATGGAGTGAGGAATGGCGGGGTCGGTGATATAAGCTTCATAAGCAGCATCAAAGAAAATAATCGCGTTATTCGCTTTGGCATAGTCTACCCATGCTTGCAGATATTCCTTGGTAGCAGTTGCACCTGTGGGGTTATTGGGGAAACACAGATAAATTAAATCGACTTTCTGAGAGGGAATTTCAGCTTTGAAGTTATTATCAGCCGATATTGGCAAATATACTAAACCGCCAAATTCGCCTTTTTCGTTGGCATCCCCGGTATTACCAGCCATCACGTTAGTGTCTACATAGACGGGGTATACAGGGTCAGTAACGGCTATAACGTTATTGTTGCCGAAAATGTCGAGAATGTTCCCGGAATCGCACTTGGAACCATCGGAAATAAAGATTTCTGAGGCATCTATATCCGCCCCCCTGGCTTGAAAATCTTGGGCGGCGATTTTTTCCCTTAACCAAGCATAACCTTGTTCGGGACCATAGCCTTTAAATGTGGCGCGATCGCCCATTTCTTCCACAGCCTGAATCATTGCTGTGCGACACGCTTCCGGTAAAGGTTCTGTAACGTCGCCAATACCCAACCGAATAATTTTAGCATCAGGGTTAGCTTCTGCAAAGGCATTCACCCGGCGCGCAATTTCGGGAAATAGATAACCAGCTTTCAGTTTCAGGTAGTTGTCGTTAATCGTTGCCATAGTCGAATTTAAAAAAAACAGTCTAGATAAAACAGCTTATCCCGTTTCTTTGTCAAGCTGTGCGAATTTGCTCGTAGTTGCGCTTTAGCGCTAAAACGCAACGACAAACCATGATGATTTATTCATGCCGACTTCTCACGCAATACAAGTCATTACACAGAATTGATATATGCAAAACTCATACAGATTGCATAGGAGTATATACCAAAAGAAGTGGTAATCACGCAAATACTCTGTTGCGGTTCTCAATAATTAGTTCCCATGACAGATTTAACGCCAAGGTGGGAATTGTTAATCTATGTCTGTGAGTAAAAATATTTACTAAATTAAACATCATGAACATTCTTGCATGGATTGCTTTAGGTTTAATTGCTGGTGCGATCGCTAAAGCTATTTACCCTGGACATCAAGGTGGTGGCATTTTAGCAACAATCTTGCTGGGAATTATCGGCGCTTTTATTGGTGGTAGCTTAGGAGTATTTTTTAGTACAGGAACCTTTGCTCTCACGGCTCCGACTCTCAGTATTACGGGTATCATATTGGCGATAGTTGGTTCAATCGTGGCTATTTTCTTGTGGAACTTGTTAACTTCTCGCAGTGCGGCATAAATAACTAAATAGCTGTCATTATTTAACCCGTTGATAAATCTCTATTTACATGGAGTATATATGGATGTCAATAATTTTCTGCAAAGTTATGCTTCTGGAGAACGAGATTTTTATCAGGTTGATTTGAGTAGAGCCAATTTAGGCGGAGCAATTTTACATAAAATTAATCTTAGCGGTGCAAATCTTAGTCAAGCCAACCTGAATAAAGCACATCTCGAAGATGCCAATCTTAGTAATGCAAATTTAAGTACAACTTATCTGACATCTGCCAATTTAGAAGGTGCTAATTTATCAGGTGCTAACCTGCATAAGGCGGATTTGGATCGTGCAAATTTACGAGCAGCAAATTTAACTAATGCTAACTTGGAAGGAGCAAATTTTCGTAATGCTACTCTCCCTGACGGTACAGTCTCCGATTAGAATTTAGACATCATTAATGGTGTGTTAAAAAGTCAGATTCATTTATATTTTTCTCCCCTAATTCTGTTAAATATTCACACCAATTGCTGCTGAACGTTACTCAGCAGCAATTAATCATTTTTTAACCAATACTTCCTGAATGGTACAAGCCTCTAGATTTATCTGTGGAGTAAATCCAAAATCTAAAATCCCAAATTGTTTAAACTTTGGCAATGGTTACAGTTTGTGGTTGGTTTTGATACTTTCCAAAACGTTCTGCATAAGTCGTTTGACATGGTTCTCCTTCTAAGAACAGCAGCTGCAAAACACCTTCATTAGCGTAGATGCGACAGTCTGCACTAGAAGCATTGCTGAACTCCAAAGTCAAGAAACCTTCCCATGAAGCCTCGGCAGGAGTTATGTTGGCAATAATTCCACAACGCGCCATTGTTGATTTTCCAATACAAATAACTGTAATATTTTCAGGAATCCGCAATCTTTCTAGTGAGACTCCTAAAGCATAAGAATTTGCGGGAATAATGAAAAATGAGCCATCTTCATCGGTTTGCAGAGCAATAGATTCTAGGTTGTCAGAATTAAACCGCTTGGGATTAACAACAGTACCAGGAATATGTCTAAAAATCCGAAAATCTGTAGGCGATAATCTCAAATCATAGCCATAGCTAGACAAACCGTAACTAATAACTCGTCTATCTTCAATTTCGCGTACTAGAGAACTTTCAAATGGCGAAATCATCCCTAGTTTGGCTTGTTCAATAATCCATTTATCATTTTTCAGCACGTTAAACCTCTTTTTGAATAAATCTAGAAAAATAAAATCCACCAGGGAATACGCTTAAGGTTGATGACTGCGACGGATTTCGGTAATTTGGTCTGCAATATCTAAGAGAGAGTTCGGCATCTGGGTTCCTGTCAGAATGATATCGACATGAGGAGGGCGTTGTGCAAGAAACTCTAAAACTTCTGTTTCGGGAATTAAGCCAAAGTTAATCGCTAAACTTAATTCATCTAAAACTACGAGAGAATATTTACTCTCACCTACTACTTGTTGTGTATGTTGCCAAAGTTTTTGTAAAGCTTGGTGTTCAGCTGCTTCTAGATGGGGTGTGTCGATGCAGCGAGGCAAATCACAGCGAATCCAATCTAAATTTTGCCCTAATTGAATGGGTCGCTCTTGACCTTGACGAATTCCGCCTTTGAGAAATTGAACTAGTAATACTGGAGTCCCTTGGCCAGCAATTCTCAGCGATTGGGCGATAACATCGGTAAAAAAATTACGTTGTGTACTAGTAAAAACTTGTACTAGTCCTTCGACTGGATAGGGTAAGCTGAGAGTTGAATTGACGCTGGGAGTTTCTAATTGGGCAACCATAGGGAAAATTTTAAAAGTAGCAAAGAATTTAGAGAAGTTTACACAAAGTAGTCTAAATCTACCTGGATAATTAGTGCTGTTTTCGTCAAGGTTTACTGTGTCTGACAATCTGCACTCTTTAGTCAAACACTAGCTTTGATTCAAGTCAAGCATTATTCATTGACATTTTTGTTTTTTACATGAAACTAATGACTATACATAATTGGCCGTTCAAGATAATTGCCAAAGCTGGGAGCAGCGAATAGTGATCATCTGGATTTGAGCCAAACAGATTTATATTGTAATTAATTTTACCTAAAGAGGAGTGAGTTGTTGTGAGATTAGTGATTTTGGGAGGTTCAGGATCGGGGAAAAGCACCCAAGCACAAAGGCTTTGCGGAAATTTTGACATACCTCAAATTTCCACAGGAGAGATGTTACGGGAAGCGATCGCTAATGTTAGTGATCTCGGTCGCTATGCACAGCCTTATGTCACCAAGGGCGAGCTAGTCCCGGACGAAATCATGATTGAATGTATCCGTTTGCAACTCAAAAAGCCTGAAGTTAATCAGGGTTGGGTCTTAGAGGGTTATCCCCGAACTGCCTTTCAAGCCGAGGAATTGGATTTTTTATTGGATGATTTAGGGCAAAAGTTAGATTGGGCTATTTATTTACAAGTACCACAAGCCATTATGGTTAGTCGCTCCTTAGAACGTTCTCTTCAAGATGACCAGCCCGAAATTGTCCAGCGTCGGGTAGAGTTATTCTATGATCGCACTATTCCTATCCTCGAATATTATGACCGTCGTCGCCGCCTGTTGACTATTAACGGGGATCAATTACCAGAGATGGTACAGCAAAACATTTCGACTCTGCTTTCTACCCCCTGAAATTACAGTGAATTTCGGCAAATTTGGTTACTTAGAACCTACCAGTTATCAGTTTCATCCGCAGCTTTGAAGTCATCCACCAATTGGTGTCAGGCATTGGTGGTCGGCTTAAATCCCCTTCCATCCGCCTGATCACCGTTCACTGATTTAACAGTATTATCTTGTATACTTCTGAATTTAAGTAAGATATTATACATTTTTCACGATAAAAATAATATTATCTATTTCTTTAAATAGAAGTATAACTGACTAGACCAAGGAGATGATATTAACATTTTCCGTACACTAAGGCGGGCAAGACTTGTACTGAGCTTGTCGTAAAGCCTACGGCATAGCTGCGCTTACCGCGTAGCGTGGCGTTAGCCATAGTATGCCCACCCCACAAGAGTTTTAGTATTTATATCTGTACCTGATCTACCTGCAAACTGCTGTATACAGCTACTAACTTCTAAAACAAATGAATTTACTCGCATTCTGATGCCAAATAAATTGCAACAAGAACATCTCAAAAATGACTTTTATCAAAGAGTAAGAAAAAAATATTTACAACGTTTGAGTAGATTTTATGGGTTTCGCCAAGCATATAGTCTTCTCCAAAACAAATTACAAAGCTTGAATCCCACTGTTTATAAAAATTGTCTAAAAATACGAGACCAATCCATATTTACAGATATTGCAGTCGAAAAAGCTGTGGCTGATATGCGTGATTGTGGTGTAGCATTTGATTTGCAAATAACTCCCGATCTGGTCAAAGAAATCGATGATTTTGCCAGAATCACACCTTGCAAAGAACCAGGCTTTAACGATGAATTTTTTGCAGATGATGTCAAAAATGGTCGTTTACAAAAATGTGAGCGTCGTGTTATGCGTGGTTTAGTCAATAACGTCAGAGATTGTCAGGCTATCAAAGCAATTATCCATGATCCTCTACTTTTAGAAATCGTTCATCAATATCTCCAGTATTGGCCAACAATGATTACACAACATTTAACTTGGAGTTTTGCTTCAGATTTGCCAGAATCAGAAATTCAGAAAAGCTACCCACCTACTAATTTTCATTATGATATTGCTGGTTATAATTTTATGACCTCATATTTTTATATTACAGATGTAGATATAGATTCTGGCCCCCATATCATGATTAAGAACTCTCATAAGCAAAAACCACTACATATGTTATTGGCTTCTAATTGCCAAGCTGACGATGCTATGCTTGATCAATACGGGAGAGAAAATCAAATAGTTATTACTGGAAAAAAAGGATTTGGCTTCGTTCAAGATCCTTCCTGTTTCCACAAAGTTAAAGCCCCAGTTATCTCAAATCGGCTACTACTACAAATCCGATATTCATAGGTAGTGACATGACTCCGACCTAAAGGTACGGTGCTTCTAAGAATCACTTCTTAGTTTTCCTAGTTGCTTCCTTTGGACTGCGCTCAATGCGAGTCTTACGGGTTTTCGACTTTGACCTAGACTGAATTTCTTCAATCCCCGGCAAACCGTCTGCATAGGCGTTTTGGATTCCCGACTGCCC